>SKJM01000371.1 GCA_007122045.1 Planctomycetales bacterium
ACAGCCGGGGGGAGGTTGCAACGGCAGTGCGTCGGGCCGGTTGCTTCACCGGCCTCTCGAAGAAACTACTCCAGCACCGGGGCGTAGTCGGCCGGACCGGGCATCACCATCGGGGGGGCGCCGCAGGGGTCGGTAATGACAGGACCCTGCGTGTACTCGGGCGGGCAGGTCATCACCGAGGTCTCCTGCGCCGGGCCACGCCACAACCAGCGGTTGCAGCGGCAGCCGGTGCTGAACGCCAGAAGCGCAACCGCCGTCAGAATCAGAAACTTTTTCATAGCTCGCATCTCCGTCGAGTCGAACACGTTCGGTCGCGGGCAACCATCTGCGGGGTTACTCGCGGCCGCACTCCTCCACTACGCGCCAAGGGGGAAAGCCCCCTGGGGGCGGCGCAGCAGCCGGTTTCTTGGGCTGTTCGGGCACTGTGCCGCAACCACCGGAACAGTCCCCATCAATGGCGACCATGGCGCGAGGCGATGGTCAAACAACTCTACACCACGCCGAATGATGTGCAAATTCAACCGCGCGGATTTTTTTCAACATTTTCCCCCGGCCCCCCCAATACCCAAGCATCGCAGTGGCATCCATAATAGTGCGATGGTTGGCGAACAAGCATTTCTGGGCGGCAGCTTCATTCCGGCGTCGGCAATGCGCATTCCGGCCACCGACGCCGGCTTCGTACTGGGCGTAACGGTGGCGGAGCAACTGCGGACGTTTCGGGGCGAACTGTTCCGGCTGGACTGCCACCTCCGGCGGCTTAGGCACTCCCTTGCCGTGGTGGAGGTCTGTCCTGAAATGGACGACCACCGCCTGGCCGCCACCGCCCGCGAGTTGGTCGCCCATAACCGAACCCTCCTTGCGCCGGACGATGAGCTGGGTCTTTCGCTGTTTGTCACTCCGGGCGCGTACGCCACGTTCGTGCCCGAGGGGGCGGCGCCGACCGTCGGCATGCACACCTACCGGCTGCCGTTTTCGCTTTGGGCCGAAAAATACCGCCGTGGGCAGGCGCTCGTGACGGCGTCGGTTCGCCAAGTGCCGCCGGCCTGCTGGCCGGCCGACCTGAAATGCCGCAGCCGGATGCACTATTTTTTGGCCGACCGCGAAGCGGCCGCCCGCGAGCCCGGCGCCCGCGCCCTCCTTCTCGACTTGGAGGGGCGGGTATCGGAGGCCTCGACGGCGAACATCCTCGTTTACCGCCGTGACGAGGGGATCCTATCCCCGCCCATGGACCGCATCCTCCACGGCATCAGCCTCGACACGGCCTTTCGGCTGGCCGCCGAATTGGGAATCGGCACCGTGTTTCGCGATCTGACGCCCCACGACGTGGCCGGGGCCGACGAGGTCCTGCTCAGCAGCACGTCGCCTTGCTTGTTGCCGGTCACCCGGCTCGACGGGAGGCCGATCGGCACCGGCAAACCGGGCGAAGTGTTCCAAACCCTCATCGCGGCGTGGGGTGAGATGGTGGGGGTAGACATTGTAGCTCAAGCCGAACGGTGCCTGCCGGCGGGCGAGCGCTCCGCCACACCGCCGTCCGGGTCCTTGGAGCGGCCCGGACGCGGAAACGATCGGATTTGACTTTTCTCCAGTAGAAGCTATCTGAATTTAGAGGGACCGGCGTACCGGCGACACCCCCCTTCTGGTGGTGCTCCCAAATCGCCATGGATACGCGACCAAATCACCACGCAGGAATAATCACCAAATGCCTATTATCGCGGTGGATCTCCTGTTCGGCTTCTTGGTCCTCGCGATCGGATGCGCGTTGGGGTGGTGGCTGCGCCATCGCAGCCTCGATAGAGGCCGGGCGGAACCGCCCGACGAAGTGCAGCAAGCTCGCAAAGTGCTCGGCCGTTTGCACGAGTTGGCCACGCGGGTGGCGAGCGACGTGGGCGCCCATACCCACCGCGTCGAGGCGATCAACGAGCGGTTGCACGACAGCTCGGGAACCAGGCCCGAGATGGTCGTGGAAGCCGTGGCGCAACTGATCGAGTCCAACAGTCGCATGCAGGGGCAGCTCGGCTCCGCCCAGGAAAGACTGAAGGAGCAGGCGATGCTGGTCGAACAACACGCCGCGGCCGCCCGGACCGACGCGCTGACGGGCCTGGCCAACCGCCGCGCGTTCGACGAGGAAATGCAGAAATTGCTGCAACGACACGAGCAACCCGGCGAAACGTTCTCCGTCGTCATCTTCGACGTCGACCATTTCAAACGGTTCAACGACACCTACGGGCATCAGGCCGGCGACGACGTGCTGCGGCTGATGGGTGAACTGCTGCGCGCGGCCGCGCGCCCGACCGACGTCGCTGTTCGCTATGGCGGCGAGGAGTTCGCCATGATTCTCCCCCACACCTCGGTTGCCGAGGCCGCGCGCCGCGCCGAGCGGATACGGCAGGAGATTGCGGACTATGGGTTTCAGTACGATGGGCAAGCGCTCCGTGTGACGGCGAGTTTTGGGGTCGCCGAGGGGCTCGACGGCGAAACCGTTTCGAGATTGGTCGACCGTGCCGACGCCGCCCTGTACGCCTCGAAAGGGGCGGGGCGCAATTGTGTCCACTGGCACGACGGGGCCGCCGTTCAGCCGCTGGCGCCGGAACGCGAAGCGGCGGCGCGGCCCCTTGAAACAACGCTCGACGACCGGAAGGAAGGCTCCAAAGGCAAGACCGTCGTCGGCCAGATCACTATGTCGAACCGGACCGAATTCTGCATCCTTCTCGCCCGGCGCCTCGCCGAATGGCGCCGGGGGGGCGCGATGCCGTCGGTCGTCATGGTCCGGATCGACCATTTCCCGGCCATCGTCGACCGGTACGGTCAGCGCGCCGGCTCGCTGGTGCTGAAGGCCACGGCGCAGTTCCTCAACGCCGCCATTCGCGACATGGACATCGTGGCGCACTACGAACAGCAGACGTTCGCCATCCTCTTCCCGGGCACCTGGCTGGCGAACGTGATCGGCATCGTCGAGCGGCTGCGCGAAGCTATCGGGCGGTGCCATCTGCCGACGGATGGGAGCGAACTGAAGTTCACCGTCAGCCTCGGCGGCGCCAAGGCCATGGAATCGGACGATGCGAGGCGGCTGCTCGAACGCGCCCAGGAGTCGCTCGACATCGCCACCGAGGCCGGCGGCAACTGCGCGATGTTCCACAACGGCGCCTGGTCGGAAACCGTCTCGGCCGTCCTGGAACGCGCCGCCGAATAAGCGGCGGGCGCAACAAGCCCCGCGCCGCTGCGGCCCTGCTGGAGTTCACGCTTCAGCGCGCTGGATACCGCATGAGCTTGCTTCGCACGCTGAAGCGTGAACTCCAACGGCCTACTGGACGACCACGCATCCACGCAGGTTCGCGCCGGCGCGGCGAAGCAGAGGGCCGGCTTCCATCGCGGCGCGGCGGGTGGTTGCGTGCAGGCGCACCACCAGGTACACCCCGTCGCAGTGGCGCGCGAGGGGGGCCACCTCGGGGTTCCTCAGCGATGCCGCGTGAATCAGTACCAGCCCGTAACGCGCCCGAGTCTCCACAAGGAGCCGCTCCAGGTGGAGCCGCTCCGGCGGCGGGCCGGCCGGCGTCGAAAACGGGACGGCGGGCAGCAGGTCCACGCCCGGCACCACGGTGCGCCGGACCACATCCGGCCACCGCCAGGACCCGCTCAGCACGTCGGTCAGCCCGCGCGACGCCTCCACGCCAAGCCGGGCGGCGAGCGCCGGGCGCCGCAGGTTCGTGTCGACCAAGAGCAAGTCGCCGTCGAGCCGCCGAGCGAGCGACATCGTCAGCGGCACCAGCAGATCGATGCCAAGGGTGTCCGAGTCGGGCGACATGAACAGAAAGCCGGCCGACTTCTCCGGCACCGTCGCCCGGAGCACGCTCTCGGCCAATTCACCCAACGGGTCGGGCCGTGCCTTTGGGTCCGTTGACGGCGTCCAAGGCGAACGCGGCTCGGTGCAAGTTTCGCTCAGCGCCTCCGCCGCAGCCGCCTCGGCCTCGGCCAGCAGCGATTCCATGGCGGCCGTATCGCGCGGGGGAACGCCATGACCATCGGAGCCAGCGTGCGGCGCGGCCTCCACGGTTGCGACGGTTTGTCGGCCCACCGTGCCGGCGTCGGCCGGCACCGCTTCGGCGGCTGCATCCCGAGCCGCGTCTACCGAAGGCTGCGGCCCGCGCGACTCGATCCACTTCAACGCGTTCAACGTCCGGCCCATGAAATGTTGCTCCGGTTGTCTTGGTTGTAACCGTTCACCGGGGACGGTCCCCTTCGGCCCGTGAACCGTGACTCTTGGTTTTCGCCCGCCGGCCGGTCGTAGGTCACCCCTGCCGGAGGGTGGCAAACAATCGGGAGAACCTCGGGCGCGGCGCGGCGGCCGGGCGGTAAGGCGAGGCCGCCCGCCGGGGTTCCAGGTCGGGTTCTGCGGAAGCCGGTTCCTTCTCAACAGGGTGCACCACCAGCGCGGCCGCCGCGGCCGGCTGCGGCGGCGATGCCCGCCCGCCGTCCGATTCCGGGAAGCTTTTTCGACCCGCAATGATTGGCCAATCCTCAACGACCTCCTCTTCGACGAACTCTTCGCCGAAGGGGTCGTGCGGCCCGTCGAAACGCAACTCGATCTCCGGACCAATGGAGCCCGCGGGGGCGAAGCCGACGTCCTCCGCGCCGGCCTCGTTTTGGTCGGCTCGGCCCTCCACGTCGGCCTCCGGCTCGGCACAGTCGTCCGGCTCGGCACAGTCGTCCGGTTCGGCACAGTCGTCCGGTTCGGCACAGTCGTCCGGTTCGGCCGAGATGCGCAAGACAGGTATCGTGTCGGGGGTCTCTTCCACGTCGTCGGGGGCCTCCGCGTCGTCGGCGTGGTCGGCGTTGTCGGCGTCGTCCCGATTGCCGGCGTCGTCATCGTCAAGCCGGCCGAATTCGATGACGTTTCCCGTGTCACCGCCGTCGGGCGACTGGCCATGCCACGGGGTGGGCAGTTGCTGGAGGTCGGCCCACGCCTCTTCGACGTGCCTTGGGTCGACTTGCCGGTGCCCGGCCGCGCAGGCCAGCAGCAGCGCGTGGTCGCACACCTGGTTGATCAGCCGCGGAACCCCGTCGGTTGCCCGGTACACCGCCTGGCACGCCGGCGCGGGGAACAACCCTTCTCCTCGGCCGCCGGCCAGGTTGGTCTGCGCCCCAATGTACTGCTGCGTTTCCGCGGCGCCGAACGGCTCGAGGTAGCACCGGGCGGCGATGCGCTGGTTGAAGGAATCGAGTTTCGGGCTGGCGAACCGTTCCTCGAGGACGCAGCCGCCGGCCAGCACGACACGCACCCAGGGCTTGCCCTCGTGCGCGAGATTCGTGGTGGTGCGCACCTCGTCCAGCAGCCGCAGCGGCAGGGTATGGGCTTCATCGACCAAGAGCAAAACGCCGTTGGGGCATTCGTCGCTGAGGGTGATGTAATCGGCCAGGGCCAGCCGGGCCTCGCCCTCGGTCAAACCGCGATACGGCTGCCCCAGCTCGTACAGGATCGCCTGGAGCAGCGCCCTCCGCGAGCCCAGCCGGCCGCTGGTCAGGAGCACGACGCGAAACTGGTCGGCCAGTTCATCGGCCAGGACTTGGCATAGCATGGTCTTACCGGTACCCGACGGCCCAATGACCACGCCCGGCCCTTCCGCCCGGCGGATGCATCGGATCAGGGTCGTTCGAGCGGCTTCGATCGTCGCACCGGGAAAATACGCCTTGGCGCGCGGCACGGGGGAAAACGGGCGTTCGCGGAACTCAAAAAAAGGTTCGTACATAGCCTAAGCTTCTTATCTTACCTTGGGGGCATGCGCATCGGTCCGTATGTTGTAATCGGCATAACCGGCGCGCATGCTGAAACGCGAGCCGTAGAAAGAAAGTATGGTGGCCGTCCGCGGGAGAACGGCCCCTTCGACCGGTACGCCCCGTTGGAGTTCCACTGTTGGAGTCCCGGCTTTAGCGCGACACCCGTTGGAGTTCACGCTTTCGCGTGACGGCCAGGCACGCGCACTATCCCGCGCGCTAAAACGTGAACTCCAACCATTGGAAAACCATAGCCAGGCAGCCCGCCGTCAACACCGCGCCGCCGAAGCAGAACGCCAGGCGCAGCCAACGGCGATGCCGGCCCGACCTGGCCGGCATCAGCCCGGGCAGGGTAACCGTCGCCACCACGGGAACACCGACCGAGCGGCGTACTTGGTCGACCGTGGTGAGCGTCGGCTCCATGGCGGCGCTCACCGAGCGGCGTACTTGGTCGACCGTGGTGAGCGTCGGCTCCATGGCGGCGC
>SKJM01000434.1 GCA_007122045.1 Planctomycetales bacterium
ACGTGTAGTCATCGACGCTTGACTCGCCACACGCATCCATAATGTAGAGCAGCGCCGTGCCTTGGTGCTCCGCGACAGCCGAAAGTACCGGCGCCTGATTCGTGTGCTTGGGAAGCAGGTCGAGGTAGTCAAGCTGCGCCGGCGAGGAGAGCTTTGCGTCCAGGGGGACGAAATCCGTGCACCCGTAGGCAGCCAGCCGCTTTGACAACGGTCGTGGTTCTGCATCTGGCGGTGCCGTTGACATGAAGGTATCTCCGTCCCGAACTCGATCGGTCCGACCGAATCAACGTTCTCGGTCGTGGGTTGACCGGGAGGCTCCGGTTTGGCGCTGAAGCCGATGGCTATTGACTATTCTGGTCGTCCGCCATCGAGTCCGCAAGCCCCCCCGGGGGAATGCAAGTGGGATCAGTGCCGATGCTGGGGCAAGGTTGGCAAGAACATGTGGGAGCACGCACCGTTGTGGGAATGGGCGACCGCCAGACGCCAACGGGTTTTTGGCACACGCAGCAGAGCAATCATCACGGGGGGTGTCTATGTAACCATGCAGCGTTATGCGCATTCTGCACTTCCATCCGCCCATACAGTTATCAACGACGGCGCATTCTCAGCCACCGTCCGGTCTGCTATATTGGAAGTTGCCGGTAGCCGGCGGCCGCCGCCGGACGGTTCCCACCCGGAAACGACCTTCCCAACCGAAGGCGTCCCGAATGACACCTTCCATCGTTCCAACACAAGGAGTCCCGTGAAATGGCTGCACGCACGACACGACGCCGGTTTCTGAAGACGACCAGCGCAATCGGGTTAGGGTACTTTGTCGCCTCCGGGCTGCGCGCCCGGGGAAACGAGTCGCCGAACGAACGCATCCGCATGGCGAGCGTGGGGGTCGGCGGCCGGGGGTCGGCCAACTCGAACGACGCCGGGCGGGCCGGCGAGATGGTGGCCATCTGCGATACCGACACTGCCCGCCTGGTGGGGGCCGGCAAGCGATTCTCCGGCGCGAAGCAGTACACCGACTTCCGCAAGATGTTCGACGAGGTGGGCGAGCGGATCGACGCGGTGGCCGTCAGCACGCCCGACCACACCCATACCGCGCCCGGCCTGATGGCCATGCGGATGGGCAAACACTGCTACTGTGAGAAGCCGCTCACCCGCACCATCTACGAGGCCCGCCTGATGGGCCAGGTGGCCCGCGAGCAGGGTGTGGCCACGCAAATGGGCAATCAGTTCACGGCCACCAGCGGCTTGCGCAAAGCGGCCGCGTTGCTTCGGGCGGGCGTGCTGGGTACGGTAACCGAACTGCACGTCTGGTCGAACCGGCCCATCTGGCCGCAGGGCGGCACCCGGCCCGACCCGCAGCCGGTGCCCAACCACCTCGAGTGGGACCTGTGGCTGGGGCCCGCGCCGGAGCGTCCCTACGGGCCCGGCTATCACCCGTTCGCGTGGCGCGGCTGGTGGGATTTCGGCACCGGCGCCCTCGGCGACATGGCCTGCCATACCATGAACATGCCCTACGCCGGCCTCGACCTGCGCGACCCCGTTTCGGTCCAGGCCGAAACCTCCGGCCACAACCGCGACAGCCTTCCCCGCTGGTCGGTCATCACCTATGAGTTCCCGGCGGCCGCCGGACGAGGGCCCGTGAAGATGGTCTGGTACGACGGCGGCAGGCGCTGCCCGCCCGAATTGCTCGAGGGCGAGGAGCAGACCGCCAGCGGAGCCTTGATCATCGGCGAGAAGGGCAAGATGTATTCGCCCGGCGATAGCGGCACCGAGTACCGGCTGCTGGCCGGCGCCAAGGAGGTGGACGTCGAGTTCACGCAGTCGCCGGGCCACTTCACCGAGTGGATCAACGCCATCCGGGGCGGCGAGCCGGCCATGTCGAACTTCCCCGACTACGCCGCGCCGCTGACCGAAATGGTTCTGCTGGGCAACCTGGCCGTGTGGACCGCTCCCGAGCCGGAGACGCTCGGGCCGAAGGTCCAGTGGGACGCCGAGAACCTTCGGGCCACCAACGTCGAAGGACTCGAAACCCTGATCAAGCCCGAGTACCGCGACGGCTACATCCTCGACGCCTGATTGCCGTATGAACGAATCGCAGGAGCGGGAACGGGTACTGGAAAGCAGCGACAGCAACCGGCATGCGCGGCCGCTTCGGTACGCGCAGTCGGTTGCTTTCGATGCGCCGTTCCCGCTCCAACGCGGCGGATGCCTGCCCGACCTGACCGTCGTGTACGAAACCTACGGCAAGCTGAACGCCGCGGGCGACAACGCGGTGCTCATGTGCCATGCCCTGTCGGGCGACTCGCACGTGGCCCGGCACGACGAGGCCGACGATCCCGGCTGGTGGGATCTGGTAGTCGGGCCGGGCAGGGCGATCGACACGGACCGGTACTTCGTTATCTGCCCGAACCTGCTGGGCGGCTGCCGGGGCACGACGGGCCCGAACAGCCTCAACCCGGCAACCGGCCGGCCCTACGGGGCCGACTTCCCCGTCATCACCGTGGCCGACATGGTCGAGGCGCAGCGCCTGCTGCTGGACCGCCTGGGCATTGAGCGGCTTCGGTGCGCGGTGGGCAGCTCGCTGGGCGGGTTCATGGTGCTCGATTGGGCCACCCGACTCCCCGACCGCCTCGCCGGCGCCCTGGTCCTGGCCGCCGCGCCGCGGCTGACCAGTCAGGCCCTGGCGTTCGACATCGTCGCGCGGAACGCCATCATCCGCGACCCCCACTTCCATGGCGGTCAATACTACGACCACCCCGCCGGGCCCGTGGTGGGCCTGGCCCTGGCGCGGATGCTCGGCCACATCACCTACCTTTCGCGCGAGGCGATGATGCAGAAGTTCGACGCCAACCGCCTCCGCCCTCACGACATCCAAACACAGTTCGAAACCAAGTTCTCGGTCGGCTCCTACCTGGCCTACCAGGCCGACCGGTTCGGCGAACGGTTTGACGCGAACAGCTACCTGACCCTCAGCATGGCGCTCGACCTGTTCGACTTGGGCGCCACGCCGGCCGAGCTTGCCGCGAACCTCGCCCGCTCCCGCTGCCGATGGCTGCTGATCAGCTTCAGCACCGACTGGCTGTTCCCGGCCTTCCAGTCGCGCGAACTGGTCGGAACCTTGCTGGCACACGGCCGGCCGGTGAGCTACTGCAACGTGGCGAGCGACTGCGGGCACGACGCCTTCCTGCTGCCCGACGACCTGGCCAGCTACGGCGACCTGATGCGTTCCTTCCTGGCCAACCTCGAGGCGGTGCCCGACCCGTCGGCCGATCGCTGCACGGCCGACGGCTGCGCGTGCGATACCGAGAACCACAGCCTCACGAGCATCTTCCACCACCACCACCGGCTCGACTACGACCACATTGTCGAGTTGATTCCGCCCGGCGCGAGCGTGCTCGACCTCGGCTGCGGCAGCGGCGGCCTGCTGGCCCGGCTGCGCGGCCGCGGACACGAACGCCTGGTGGGTGTCGAACTGGACGAGCGGGCGCTCCGCACCTGCGTGTGCCGTGGGCTCGACGTGGTGCAGGACGACGTCAACCGCGGCCTGCCCGACTTCGCCGACCGGCAGTTCGATTTCGTCGTTCTCTCGCAAACGCTGCAAACCGTCATGGACGTGCGCCGCGTGCTCCGCGAGATGCTGCGGGTGGGGCGCCGGGCGGTGGTCAGTTTCCCGAACCTGGGCTACCACAAACTGCGGCGGCAACTGGCCGAGGAGGGCCGCGCCCCGCGCGTCTTCCCCGGCGAAGGCTACCACTGGTACAACACCCCCAACGTGCGTTTCCTCACCCTGGCCGACTTCGAGCAGCTTTGCCGCGACGAGGGCTACACCATCCTCCAGCGGCTCGCCCTCGACACGGCCACCGACCGGCCCGTCGACCACGACCCGAACCTCGACGCCGACGTCGCCATCGCGGTGCTGAGCCGGTAGGACGTCGCGGCATCCTTAGCGTTCTTGTGATGGGATTGATCCATTCCGCGCCGGTCCCTTCCGGGATGCGCGGCTACCAGCCGATGTTCCGGGTGGAATCCGTCGCGATGCTCGCGTTTGGACTGTCGTGGCCCGCCATATCGCCTCGACACCCCATCGCCAGGCGGGTATAATGGCCGCTCCTCCGCCGCCGGGCGGGAACGGTCCTTTTTGTGTATCGAGGTTCCCGGACATGACGCCGCACCAGTTCATCGCCAAGCGTCGAGCACATGTTCACCGTATGGGATGGGCGAGTACCGCGGGAGGCCGACCTGTGCTGCTACTGGTTCGCCAAGGGATGCGACGCGATCCGGCGCGGACAATGCGGCCGCGCGGGGCTCTTGGCAACCCAAGGCATCCGCGGCGGGGCGAACCGCAAGGTGCTTCAGCGCATCAAGGAGGCGGGCGATATCTTCTTCGCTGAAAGCGATCGGCCATGGATTCTCGAGGGAGCGGCCGTGCACGTCTCGATGGTCGGTTTTGACGACGGGTCGGAAACGTCCCGCCAGTTGGACGGTCTGCCCGTGACGACCATCAACGCCAATTTGCGAAACACCATCGATACGACCAAGGCGATTCGCCTGCCGGACAACGCCAGTATCTGCTATATGGCCGATACGAAGGGCGGAGCCTTCGATATTCTTGAAACGGTCGCCCTGGAAATGCTCCGTTTGCCGAACGTGCACGGGCGTCCGAATTCGGACGTGGTCGTCCCATGGGTGAATGGCCTGGACGTGACCCGCCGCTCCCGCGATATGTGGATGATCGACTTCGGCACCGATACGCCACTCGACGCAGCCGCGTGTTACGAGGCACCATTTCGGCATATTGACGAACACGTTCGACCGATACGCGAGAAAAACAAGCGGCGGTCCTATCGCGAGAAGTGGTGGATTCACGTGGAGCCGCGTCCCGCGATGCGGCGCGCTCTCGCTCCGCTTCCGCGTTTCGTGGCTACCATCGGAGTAGGGAAACATCGGCTCTTCGTGTGGCTGAAGCGGCCCACCCTTCCAGACCATCAACTGTTTGCCTTTGCAGACGACACCGATGCCTTCTTCGGTATTCTGCACTCGCGCGTCCATGAGGTGTGGGCCCGCGCGCAGGGCACGCAGGTTCGCGAACGCGAAAGCGGCTTCCGCTACACGCCGACCACCTGCTTGGAAACCTTCCCCTTCCCCGCGCCCACCGACGCGCAGCGGGAGGCGATTTCGGAGGCGGCGAGGGAGTTGGACCGGTTGCGGAACAACTGGCTCAACCCGCCGGAGTGGACCCGCGAGGAGGTGCTGGAGTTCCCCGGCTCGGCCGACGGCCCCTGGGCCCGCTACGTGACCGCCCCCGACGCCCGCGGCATCGGCACCGTCCGCTACCCCCGCACCGTTCCCCTGAACGCCGAGTGCGCCCGCGAACTCAAAACCCGCACGCTCACCGCGCTGTACAACGCCCGCCCCACCTGGCTCGACCTCGCCCACCGCCGCCTCGACGCCGCTGTGCTGAGCGCCTACGGCTGGCCCGAGGACCTTTCCGACGACGCCCTGCTCGCGCGGCTGTTGGAGTTGAACCTTGCCCGGGCGGGTGGGGGAGGCGGGCGAGCGCAGGACGCCACAGTCTTCTCCGCACGACAAGAAACCCAGCCCCGCGATATTGCGGCCCATAGGTGGGGGGAGTAAGATATTAACTCGACGGGGGGACCCTTCCCACGGAAGTAGATGTCATGATTGTTCTTGCCTTAGCCGAAGAGTGGGTTGAGCCGCGCACTCTGATCACGCTCATAAGCGTCATCATTGGCCTTGCCGGTCTCCTGTTTGGGGTGCTCTCCCACCGCTGGATACGACGGGAATCGCGGTTGGACGCGCTAAGCAGCATTCTCCAGCCCCTAGCCCGATCGGCTCAGTCTTTGCTCAAAGCCAACGGAAACCGTCGCAAGTGTGAACAACTGAAGCACTCCTACCCCAACCTTACTGCGGCACCGGACGTTGGGCAGCGGGTGACGACCCTGGTCAAGGAGTACGGCGAATGCATGGAGGTATCTGAAGCGAGTTTTCGCGACGCCGAAGCAAAGTTTGCCGCGTGCCACTTCCGGTTTCCGGACGGCATCTCGCGCGCAATCAGGGCATGTCATGAATCACTCAGTGAACTCGGACGCTTGGTCAATGAAGGGCTCTTTGACAAAGCCGATCTACAACTCGCACATTTCCGGGATGAGTACAAACGTATCACAGATATGGCAAGGGGATGGCGACTCGCCGCTCCATTTGAAGGCATTCGACAAC
>SKJM01000211.1 GCA_007122045.1 Planctomycetales bacterium
GAGGATGACCACGAAGGAGGCGACGAAGGCGGTGGTGGCGGCCCGCCCGACGCCCTCCGCGCCCGGATCGCAGTGAAAACCGCGGTGGCATCCGATCAGCGCGATGGCGGCGCCGAAGAACAAGCTCTTGAACACGCCGGCGAACACGTCGAAGTTCCCCACGAACCGTTGCGAATTGACTAGGTAATGGTGCCAGTCGATCTCCAGCAGCAACACCGCGTAGAAGAAGGCGCCGGCCACGCCCATAAAGTCGGCCATGATGGTCAGGGCGGGGATGAGCAGCAGGCAGGCGAGGAAGCGGGGGACCACGAGGTAGTGGACCGGATTGGCGCCCATGGCGGCGAGGGCGTCGATCTGCTCGGTCACCCGCATGGTACCCAATTCGGCGGCCATGGAACTACCCACCCGGCCCGCCAGCATGGTGGCGGCCAGCACGGGGCCCAGTTCGCGCACCAGCGACATGTTGATGACCGCCCCCAGCCGCGTTTCCAGGTTGAGCATGCGGAACTGCACGTAGGTTTGCACCACGAGCACCATGCCGATGAACGTGCCGGTCAGGGCCACCACCGGCAGGCTGAGCACGCCAATTTGGTAAAAGCAGGGAAGCAGGGTATCCTTGTGGGGGCGCCGGCCAAACAACCACCGTGCCGTCTGCGCGGCAAACAGCGAGATATTGCCCAGTTCCGTGATCCAATCGACCACCAGGGCGCCCAAGTCGGCAATCCATTCGGCGAACGCGCGGGCTACGCCGTTGCCGCTCATCGAGGCGTTTTCGCTCGGAGTTTCGGGAATACTTGCCATGGACACACCACCCGCGCAAAGGGAGCACACACCCATCTTGTTACTTCGACACGGCGACTGTTCAGCTTGAGTCGCCTTTGCGCATTATAGCAGACATGCCGCATGGGAGGCGTGGGGCGATTGGGGATTTCGCGCCGGCGGCAGGCGGTGGCAGCCACAAAGAATTCGGCTCCAGGGGGGACGGTGGCAGCCACGGGCTTACGGTCGTGCACCGTTGGAGTTCACGCTTTAGCGTGCGGGCAGGGTTCCACCTCGTCGGTTCGCACGCTAGTCCGCGCATTCGGAGCCCCCGAGCGACGGATCCCCAGACGTGCTGGTCGCAGTAGAAGCGGATCGGCTCAGCCACCGAGCTTCTTCCTGCACTCCGGCGGGATGCGCGAAGGCAGATTGTCCTCGGCCCACCGGGCCCACTGCTGATCCTCGCGGAAGCCCTCTTCGATTTCTTCGACGTGACCGTAGTAGTACGCCAGTGCGGCGTGAATGGCCGCCAGGGTGATGCCGGGAAACTCGACGCCAAGTTACGGCGTATCGCCGCCTTCGGCCCCGGCGCCCGCGCCCACGGGGGTGGGCTCTTCGGGCGTCTCGGCCGTCCGGCCTTCGAACACGAGCTGCTTCTTGTCGCCCACTTCCTTGACCTCGACCACGATGGTGTCCTTCCCCTGGAACTCGCCCTTGAGCAACTCCTCGGAAAGGGGGTCTTCGACGAAGTTTTCGATCGCCCGCCGCAGCGGCCGCGCGCCGAAGTCGAGGTTGCTTCCCTTCTTGATCAGGAAGGTCTTCGACTCGTCGGTCAGCACCAGGGCCAAGCCGCGCTCGCCGAGGCGCTGGCGCACCTTGGCCAGTTCCAGGTCGACCACCTGCTTGAGGTCGTCGCCGGTCAAGTGGCGGAAAACGATGACGTCGTCGACCCGGTTGAGGAACTCGGGCCGGAACACCTTGTCGATCTGCTCCTGCACGCGGTCCTTCATGCTCTCGTAGGAAGCGTCGGCGTCGGGCTTCTGGAAGCCGAAAGCCGATTCGTTCTTGATGGCCTCGGCGCCGGCGTTGGTGGTCATGATGACGATCGCGTTGCGGAAGTCGACGTTGCGGCCGAAGCTGTCGGTCAGGCGGCCTTCCTCCATCACCTGCAGGAGCATGTTGAACACGTCGGGGTGGGCCTTCTCGATCTCATCGAGCAAGACCACCGAGTAAGGCCGGCGGCGGATCTTCTCGGTAAGCTGCCCGCCCTCCTCGTAGCCGACGTAGCCCGGAGGCGCCCCGATCAGCCGGCTCACGTTGTGTTTCTCCATGTACTCGCTCATGTCGATCTGAATGAGCGCGTCCTCGTCGCCGAACATGAACTCGGCCAGGGCCTTCGCCAGCAGCGACTTGCCCACGCCCGTCGGCCCGGCGAACACGAAGCTTCCGGTCGGCCGCTTGGGGTCCTTCAATCCGCTCCGGCTGCGCCGCACCGCCTTCGAGATCGACTTGATGGCCTCGTCCTGGCTGATCACCCGCTTGTGAAGCTCGTCTTCCATCTGCATCAGGCGCATCGAATCTTCGGTCGACAGCCGGGTGAGCGGGATGCCGGTGATCTTGGAAACCACCTCGGCAATGACGTCCTCGTCGACCACGCCGTCGGTCGAGCGCGACTTCTCGCGCCACTGCTGCGTGATCATCTGCTTTTTCCGCCGGAGCTTGTCGGCCTGGTCGCGAAGCTGGGCGGCCTTCTCGAAGTCCTGGTTGGCCACCGCCTCCTCCTTCTCCTTGTTGAGCTGCTCGACCTGCTCGTCGATTTCCTTCAGGTCCGGCGGCCGGGTCATCGACTTCAGGTGCACCCGGGCGCCCGCCTCGTCGATCACGTCGATGGCCTTGTCCGGCAGGCAGCGGCCGGTGATGTACCGGCCCGACAACTCGACGGCCGCCTCGACGGCGTCGTCGGTGATCTGCACGTGGTGATGCTGTTCGTACCGGTCGCGCAGCCCGCGGAGGATCTCGATCGTCTCGGCCTTGGAGCTGGGCTCGACCATGACGATCTGGAACCGGCGGTCCAGGGCGCTGTCCTTCTCGATGTACTTGCGGTACTCGTCGAGCGTGGTGGCGCCGATGCACTGGATTTCGCCGCGGCTGAGAGCCGGCTTGAGCACGTTGCTGGCGTCGATGGCGCCTTCGGCCCCGCCGGCCCCGACCAGCGTGTGCAGCTCGTCGATGAACAGGATGGTGTTCTTCGCGCGGCGGACCTCGTTCATCACCGCCTTGATGCGCTCCTCGAACTGGCCGCGGTACTTCGTGCCGGCCACCATCATGGCCAGGTCGAGCACGACGATGCGCCGATCGACCAGCAGTTCCGGCACGTCGCCGCCGACGACGCGCTGGGCGAAGCCCTCGACGATGGCCGTCTTGCCCACGCCCGCCTCCCCGAGCAGCACCGGGTTGTTCTTCGTGCGGCGGGAGAGGATCTGCATGGTCCGCTCGATCTCCTTCTCGCGGCCGATGACCGGGTCGAGCTTGTTCTGGCGGGCGAGTTCCGTCAGGTCGCGGCCGAAGCTGTCCAAGGCCGGCGTCTTCGACTTCCCGCTGCGCTGGCTTTCCGAGCCGCCGCCGCCCACGCCGCTGCGTTCGGCGCCTTCCGGCCCCTCCAGCCCGTGACCGAGCAGGTTCAGCACCTCCTCGCGAACGTCTTCGAGTTTCAGCCCGAGGTTCATCAGCACCTGGGCCGCCACGCCTTCCTGCTCCCGGAGCAATCCCAACAGGATGTGCTCGGTGCCCACGTAGTTGTGGTTGAGGTTTCGGGCTTCCTCCATCGAGTACTCGATGACCTTCTTGGCACGCGGGGTCTGGGGGAGCTTGCCCATGGTGACCATGTCCGGCCCGCTCTGGACGAGTTTCTCCACCTCCAGCCGGATCTTCCGGAGATCGACGTCGAGGTTCTTCAACACGTTCGCGGCAACCCCGCTGCCTTCCTTGATGAGCCCCAGCAGAATATGCTCGGTGCCGATGTATTCGTGGTTGAACCGCTGCGCCTCCTGGTTGGCCAGTTGCATGACCTTTCGGGCACGGTCGGTAAAGCGTTCGTACATTTTCTTACTCCGTGATGATTTCAGGCAGCCGGGCGCAGCCCTTCCGA
Organism: Planctomycetales bacterium; assembly: GCA_007122045.1. Taxonomy (GTDB): domain Bacteria; phylum Planctomycetota; class Planctomycetia; order Pirellulales; family Thermoguttaceae; genus PWXP01. The sequence continues at coordinate 3,908 of SKJM01000211.1, forward strand.
CGTCTCCGGCTCGTGTGACTGACTATGTATTTGTTGCCGCTCGCGCTTCATTTCCAGTTCCCAAGGGTCGGCCGTCTCGAACCGCGCCAGCGTGTCGAGCTGCCGGCCGGCCTCCTCCAGCCGCCCCGTGCGCCGCAACAGCGACACCAGGAGCAGCCGGGCCGGCACGTCTCGCACGTCCTGCCGGAGCAGCGCTGCGAGGGTCCGCTCGGCCTCGTACCAGTTTCCTTTCAAGTATTCTGCGACGGCCTTCGGGAAGGCATCCTCGGCCGGATCCAAACGCCGGTGCGGCGGGGCTCCCGACTCGCAAAACGCCGAGTAGAAGGCACCAGCCGCCCACAGGACGCCGATGGCCAGCCACAAGGTGTTACGCACCTGTTCGGGCAACAGGTCGCGCCACACGAGCGTAGCGAGCAGGGCGGTGTTCAACGTGCCGCCCACCACCACGGCCACTGCCAGCGCGGTCCAACTACCCCGCATCCAAACCTGGGTTAACCCAGGCCACAACAACGTCATCCATGGCTTCGTGCCGAACATTGGTCGCTCCCACCTTCCCCCCATCAGGCCGATTGGCGGGACCCGCCGTCCGGCCGCCAAGGAATTGTAACTTGCAGATAGGGTTCGATCAAGGCAACAAAGAGCGTCTTCGGCACAGTGGGGGGGACACCTTGCTATAACCCACTTGCCGGGCGACACTTAGACTGCATACAGAACCGCCCGGCGCCCCCGCCGCACGAGGCTTGGCCGTCGCCTTTCCCTGGACAAAATGGTTGCCGGTGGCGGGAAGCGCCCCGCGCAGGGAATCCTGCTGTCATTGCCAGCAAAGCGGGAAATGCCCGGCTGCCTGCGTGTCGACTTGCGGCCGGTAACGAGGGCGAATGCGGTTTCCATGCGGCGAAGACGCTGACTCGGGGGGGGTTGCGCCGCCACAAGGACGGTATTTGGCGCCGGCTCCTGCTTGTTTTCTCCGGCAGGGACCATATAATAGGGCACGATATTACCTCCATCGAGCTATCCGTGTGTTTCCTCCGAATTCTCGACGCCGCCGCCAACCGCGCCCGGGAAGCCCTGCGGGTGATTGAGGACTACGTTCGCTTTGTGCTCGACGACGGCTTCCTCACCGGGCAGTGCAAGCGGTTGCGGCACGCGTTAACCGAGGCGCTGGCGGGCATACCCACCGCCCAACGGCTGGCGGCCCGGGAAACCCAAACCGACGTGGGCACCCCGTTGACCACGCCGGCCGAAGCGCGGCGTGCGGATACCGCCGCCGTGCTGGCCGCCAATTTCGCCCGTTTGCAGGAATCGCTCCGCTCGCTGGAGGAGTTCGGAAAGCTGGTCGATCCCGAGGCAGCCGGGCATTTCAAGCAACTCCGTTACGCTAGCTATACCTTGCACCGCGCAGTCGATACGGCGCGCCGCAGCCGCCAACGCTTGGCCGAAGTCCACCTATATGTGCTGCTGGAGGGGCGTGGCCAACCCCTCGACTTCAGGGGGATTGCGGAAGGCTTGGTGGAAGCGGGCGCCGGCATCCTTCAGTTGCGCGACAAACGCCTGCGCGACCGCGAACTCCTCGCCCGGGCCCGGCTGCTTCGGGAAGTGACCGCCGGCTCGGCAGCGCTCTTCATAATGAACGACCGGCCCGATCTGGCCGTTCTAAGCCATGCTGACGGGGTGCACGTGGGCCAGGAAGAGCTTTCCGTCAAGGACACTCGGCGAATCGTCGGCCCGGACACGTTGGTCGGCGTATCGACCCACTCGATCGAGCAGGCCCGGCAGGCCGTGCTCGACGGGGCCGACTATATCGGCGTGGGCCCGGTGTTCCCGTCGGGCACCAAGTCGTTCGAGCGCTTTCCAGGTCCCGCCTTGCTGCGAGCCGTATCGGCGGAGATCGGCTTGCCGGCCTTTGCAATTGGCGGTATTACTTTCGACAACCTCGGCGAGGTCATCGCGGCCGGCTTCAGCCGGATTGCCGTCAGCGGCGCCGTAGCCGAGGCGGCCGACCCCGCCGCAGCCGTCCGCGAACTGCTCGCCCGGCTGGCCCCGCTGGCCCCGTGACTGGCCGGGGCAAGCCCGGCGGGGAAGGGGGCAGGGGTGCGCGGGGGCTTCGTGGTAGCTGGCCAGTCATGGGGCCGGCCGGGGCAAGCCCGGCGGGGAAGGGGAGAGGGGTGCGCGGGGGCTTCGTGGTAGCTGGCCAGTCATGGGGCCGGCCGGGGCAAGCCCTATCACACCAGAATCCCGGTGAAATCCGCCGTAAACCATTGTGGAGCAAGGACTTAAGGTGAACCAACTTGTTGGGACTTTACCACGATACGGGTGTATTGTAA
>SKJM01000356.1 GCA_007122045.1 Planctomycetales bacterium
AGACCCGCGGCAGGGCGAAATCCCAGACGGTGAGGACGACGGGGATTTCGACCGGTTGCCGCCCCTCGGCCACCACGCGGTACACCCCGCGGTATTCGCCTGCCTGCGCCTCCGGGGGGACATGGATGTCAACCCAGAAACCGTGGGTTTCGTTCGCCGGCAGGTCGAAGGGCATGGCGGCGAACCGGGCGCCGGCAAGCGGCTCGCAGGTAAGTGGATGCCGCACGGGGATGAGCGGATCCGGGTACCAGCCCGGCTCGAAGTCCACGTTGCGGTGCGTGCCGACGTCGAGGTGCAGTTGGTGCGCGCGGTAGAGGCGGGCGTCCTCGCCGCGCAGGACCGCGCCGTCCGGACCGGTCAGGCCGGCGGGGAAGATTTGCACTCCCGGCACCGACCCGTCGCCGCGCATCAGCACCTGGAAGCTCTGCCACCCGTTCCGCGCGGCGGCGAGTCGGACTTGAAGGCCCTTCGCCGGAGGGGTGCCTCGCAATACCCTTGTGGTTTCCGTGGTGGTCCATACATGCCAGTCTGCGCGGGCCGTGCCCGGCGTTGGCAAGCTCATACCCCACACGGCAAGCCATAGGAGAGGTCGGAAGTCCTTCATCGCACAACACCCCCCAATGTAGCAGGCACACGCCGCTGTGCCGTCCCCCCAATGTAGCAGGCACACGCCGTTGTGCCGTCCCCCCAATGTAGCAGGCACACGCCGCTGCGCCGACCCCCAATGTAGCAGGCACACGCCGTTGCGCCGTACCCCCCAATGTAGTAGGCACGCGCCGTTGTGCCGACCCCCAATGTAGCAGGCACACGCCGTTGTGCCGACCCCCAATGTAGTAGGCACACGCCGTTGCGCCGTACCCCCCAATGCAGTAGGCACACGCCGTTGTGCCGTCCCCGGCCAGCCGATCGACCGCCGCGCCGCGAAAAGCCGGCCACCGAAATTCTAGCTTATGCCTTGCCCCAACCGCTTGCACACCCCATTCGCCCTGTCTATACTGGTAACACCCTTCCGAATTGAGGACCTGCCGTTTCTGTATCCGAATCCTTCCCCGCATTGGAGTCCCACCGTGCAACGACACTATCTGATTCGCATTTCCGTGTTGATTCTTGCGGCCCTTTTGGGCTGGTTGACCGCGGTGACATTCGCGCGGGCCGACGAGCCGGAGTTCACCAGGCTGCTCACCGAGCAGCGTCCTGACGGCGAGTTTCCCGGGTGGCGGTCGTTCCACGACGCGCCGGACACCCGCACCCGCGACGTGTGGGCGCTTGGCGACGACGGCGTGCTGCGATGCAAAGGGAAGCCGCTCGGTTACTTGTACACCGAGGAGGATTACACGAACTTTGTCTTGAAGCTCGAGTGGCGCTGGCCGCCGGGTGGCGAGGCCGGCGCCGGCGGTGTGCTGGTACGCACGACGGGGCTCCACCGCATTTGGCCCCGGAGCCTCGAAGCGCAGATCAACACGGGCGATGCCGGCGATTTTTGGGGGCTGTACGGCTACCGCCTGGAAGGCCCCGCCGAGCGGACGCAAACCCTGGAGCACCCGCAGTTCGGCAAGCTCATCAACGTGGAAAAAGTTGCCGACGTGGAGCGGCCGGTCGGCGAGTGGAACCAGTATGAGATTCGCGTGGAGGGCGACACGGTCACGCTCACGCTGAACGGCCGCGAAGTGAACCGGGCGACCGGCTGCGACGTGGTGGCCGGCAAAATTGCGATTACCGCGGAAGGCGATCCCATTGAGTTCAGGAATGTTCAACTCCAACCCCTAGACTGAGGAGAGTGCACCATGTTTCGAGTTGCCAAGGTGTTGTTGACCGGATTGTTCCTTGCCGCTGCCTTGACGGCCGCGGCCGACGAACCGGAGCGCGCCGAGCCCATCCGGTTGTTCAACGGCGAGAACCTGGACGGCTGGCAGTATCACCTCGTCGATCCCGACGTGAAGATGGAAGACGTATGGAGCGTCGAGGACGGCATTCTGGTGTGCCGGGGCGAGCCGTGGGGCTACCTGCATACCGAGGAGAAGTTCACGAATTTCCGGCTGATTGTCGAATGGCGATGGCCTGACGAGCCCGGCAACAGCGGCGTGCTGATGCGGCTGACCGGCGATCCGCCCTCGTTCCTCGCCCGGTGCGTCGAGGCCCAACTCCAACACGGCAACGCCGGCGACATTTGGGCCTTCTACGGGTTCGAGGTGGCCGGAGCCAAGGAGCGCTTTGTCGACGTCGAACACGACGTGCTCGGCAGACTGAAGGGCGTGCGGAAGATCCAGGACGCCGAGAAACCCGCCGGCGAGTGGAACCGGTACGTCATCACGCTCCGCGGCGACCGGCTCCGGCTGGTCGTCAACGGCGAGGTGGTCAACCGGGCCTGGGGCCTCACCGTCGAGCCCGGAACCATCGGCTTGCAGTCGGAAGGCGGCGAGATCCACTTCCGCCGAGTCGACCTGATCCCGCTGGACGAGTAGCGGCATAGAACCAGGGGGCGGCCCCGCCCTCGTGCGGGACCGCTCTCACCGAACGCTCGCGGGTTACGCCTGCGGCGCGGGGACGGGGTGCGTCCGCAGTGCGCCCTTTCGGGTGCCCGGGCAAGACCAGACTTCGGGTCTTTCATGTTCTCCGAGTCGGAGGTGTCCCGACATGCTCACCTGTCCACGCTGCCGCAAGCGTTTGACGCGGGCGACGACCCGGGCGGGAGTTGTAGGTGAGCTGCAACCGCTCACTGGGGGTCATTCGCCGGTAGGTTTCCAGCGTTTCCGGGTGGAGCATGTCGGGCACCTCGCCGGGCTATCCCAGTTTCTTCCGCAGCGCGGCAACCACGTTCTCCGGCAGGAAGCGCCGGAGTTCCTCGTCGCCGGTGACCCACGCAATCTGCTTGATCAGCGAACTGGATACGTGGGCCAATTCGCCGTCGGCCACCATGAACAGCGTTTCCACCTCCGGGGCGAGGCGGCGGTTGGCCATCATCATGGTCAGCTCCGCCGGGATGTCGGTGATCGGGCGCACCCCGCGCACCATTACCCGGGCTCCACAGTTGCGCACGAACTCGACGGCCAAGCCTTCGAACGTGCGGATTTCGATGTGGTCCAGGTGGCAAGTCGCCTCTCGAATGAGCTTCTCCCGCTCCTCGGCGTCGAACATCGGCCGTTTTTCAATATTGATCCCGATGCCGATCACCAGGCGGTCGAACAGCCGGCTCGCCCGCTCCATGACGTTGAGGTGGCCCAACGTGATCGGATCGAACGAACCGGGATACACGGCGACGTGCGGAACGGATTGCATCGATTCTCCTTGCTGCGGGTCGAGGGTGTTTTCGCTATTCCTATAGGGTGACGCGGTCGCGTTCGCCTTGGTGGGCCGGCGCAAGCCACGTCGGGCTGGTTTGCACGCCGCTTGTCCGGAATTGCGCCGGGGCGAGCGACCGAAGTCCCACCAGCACCGTGGCTTGCTTGTCACCACCCTACATCGTCATCGATAGTCCGGGTTGTCGGCCCCCTATCATACCGTTTCGATCGCCTCGATCAAGCGGTCCAGGTCGGCCTCGTTGTTGTAGGCGTGCGGACTGATGCGGAGCCCGCCGCCGCGGCAGCTCAACACCACGCCGCGCTCGAGGCACCGCCGGCGCACCTGCTGCGGGTCGGCCGCGGGAAGGGTGAACGCCACGATGCTGCTGCGGTGGTGCCCCTCGCGGTTGCTGAGGATCGTAGCGCCGGCGGCCGTAAGCCGCGCGCACGCCAGATCGGTCAGCTCGAGCACGCGGGCGGCGATGGCCTCGAATCCGTACGACGCGAGAAGCTCCAGGCTGGCGCCCAGCCCGATCAGGCCGGCACAGTTGGGCGAGCCGCCTTCGTAGCGCTCGGCGGCCGGTTTCAGTTCCAGGTCGATCCGACTGAAGTCGTGCGCGTGCACCACGCTGTTCCAGCCGACGCCCAGCGCATGCAAGCGGTCGAGGTGCTCCCGCCGGCAGTAGAACAGGGCGGCCCCCTCCGGGCCCAGCAGCCACTTGTGGCCATCGGCAGCCAGAAAGTCGATGGGCGTGCGGCGGACGTCGAGCGGGAAGACGCCCAGCCCCTGAATGGCGTCGACGAACAGCAAGGCCCCCCGCTCGTGCACCAGGCGGGCAATCTCGTCGAGGTCGTGCCGCCAGCCGTTGGCATACGCCACCCAGCTTAACGTGACGATGCGGGTGCGGGCGTCGCAGGCATCGGACAGGCGGTTCAGGTCCAAACTGCCGTCCTCGCCCACCGGCAGGCGGCGGACCTCAACCCCCCGATTGGCGAGATTCATCCACGGATATTGGTTCGACGGAAACTCATCGGCCCGGGTCACCACGTTGTCGCCCGTCCGCCAGGGGAATCCCTCAGCCACCAGATTGATCCCGGCGGTCGTATTGCTCACCAGGGCGACTTCGCCGGGTTCGGCGCCCATGGATTCGGCCGCCAGCGAGCGGAGGCGCGCGAGCTTACCGGTCCAATCGGTATAATGCACTGCGCCGTTTACGAGGGCGTCGTCGGCCCACTGCTCGATGGCCACCCGGGCCGGCCCGCTGATAGGCGCCACGGCGGCGTGGTCGAAGTAGGCCCAGCGGTTGGCAATGGGCATTTCGCCCCGGAAGGTGTCCAGCGGGGTAGCCTTGTTCATGGTTACTGCCTGAATGGGGTGTAGCTCATCGTTTTTTGTGGGGGGTCAGGGAGATGGCCAACGGAAACATCGGCTCTTCCCTCCATTTTCCGCCGGGTAGAGTTCTCATCGGTAGTGAACTATACTAGAGGAGACCCATCCAACGCTCAACCACCGGATTGCTAAGGAACTTGATTGATGCCCAAAGCCCTCTGCTATACGGGACTGGTGGTCTCCGTTCTGGTCCTGCTCGTCTTCGGCCTCGATTTGGTCACCTATTTTCTGCTGGATAATGCTTTCCCCTTCGGCGGGGCCAGCATGATGATGAACGTCGGCTTTCTGGTTGCGGCGGCGATCCTGGGATACCTCAGTTGGTCAACTCTTCGGGAACAGAAGTAGGGGGCGAAGGCTGTCCGGTCGTCATTGCTCCTTGCGGCCATGCGCCAGGATCGCGTCGATCAGCCCTCCCATGGTAAACTCCTTGGCCTCCACCGCGGGTTCGTAGCCCAGCTCCCGCAACGTTTGCGATGTGATCGGACTGATGCTGGCCAATCGGCTGCGGGTCAGCGCGTTGCCGAACATGGCGTGCAGTGCCCGGGCGATGGCCGAACTGGTGACGGTAGTCCAGTCGAACCCGCTGCTCTGAAGTGTTTCGGCAATGCCCGCGTCGGGGTGTCGCACATCGCGGCTGGTGTAGAGGACGACCTGCTCCACTTCGGCCCCCGCCTCCCGGAGCCGCTCGGCGAGGACCTCCCGTCCGCGGCTGGCCCGGGCAAGCAGGAACCGCTTTCCGGCGGCATCTGCGGCCAGGACGTCAGCCAGGGCCTCGGCGCGGTATTCCGGCGGAGTCACCGCCACGGCGAGCCCGTGATGCTGGAGCCGTTCGGCCGTGGCGGGGCCGATGGCGGCAAGTTTCACGCCTGCCAGCCGGCACGCGTCGTGGCCTCGCTCCGCCAAGCGATCGAGCAGGTAATCCACACCGTTGACGCTCGAAAAAACAAGCCAATGATATTGGTCGAGGCGGTCGATGGCTTCGTCGACGGGTTGCCAGTCGGGGGGTGGGGCAATCTCGATCGCCGGTTGGACGGCCGCCTCGGCCCCAAGCTCCCGCAGGCGGGTGAGCATTTCGATCGACTGCTCACGGGGCCGGGTAAGCAACACCCGTTGGCCGAACAGCGGCCGCGCGGCGTACCACCCGACCGCCGGCGCCAGACGGGCGACCGGCCCAATCACCGCGAGCAGCCTCGAGGAAGCCTCTCCCGCCGAAATCGCAGATGCCAACTCGCCCAGGGCGCACCGCACGATCTTCTGTCGAGGCCGGGCCACCTCGGCAACCAGCGCGACGGGCGTATCGGCCGACATCCCCCCTTCTATAAGGCGGCGGGTCCACCGATCGGCATCGTGGGCCGGCATGTAGACGATCAGGGTGCCGGGAAACCGGCCCAACTGGAAGAAGTCGAGGGCTGCCACCGGCTCAGCACCCTGCTGCCGGGCGGTTACCAGTGCCACCGCCGAACTGAGTTCCGCGTGGGTGATCGGGATTTCGGCCAGCGCCGCCGCGGCCGTCGCGGCCGTCACCCCCGGCACCACCTCGACCGGCACGCCGGCC
>SKJM01000658.1 GCA_007122045.1 Planctomycetales bacterium
CTCGACCAGCGGTGCGAGGGCGGCGCTGAGGGTGGCGGCGTCGACTCCGTCCAACCAGGGGAGCGCGGCTTTCAGTTCCGGGTCGCCGCCGGGCTCTGGCCCACCGAAGGCGTGTTCGTCCACGCGGTCGACGCGCGGTCGGGCGAGGCGGTCTGGTCGAACACCGACGTCGATCGCATTCCCGAAAGCAACTGGGACCACGGCATCGGGTTCGACTCGGGCTTGACTCCCCAAGGCTATCTGGCGGTCGTCGGCGATCAATTGGTGATCCCCTGCGGTACGCAACTGCCGGCGTTCCTCGACCGCCGCGACGGCACGCTGGGACCGTACACGATGGGTTGGGGCGGGCGCGTGGGCCTGCCCAAGGGATGCTGGTTCGTGGCCGGCGTGGGCCGGTACCTCAGCCACGGCGGCGACCTGTACGACATCACCCGCCCGTACGAAGAACGCGTGAGGAACCCCAACTACGGCCGCTGGCTGTATCCCGGCGGCTGGACCCGGCTGGAGGCCGAGCCGGCCAACCAGAAGGAACTCGACGGCTTCCGCCGGCCGGTGCTGACCGCCGAGGTGATGTACGAGAGCGACCGGGACGGCATCCGGGCGCGCGGCCTGGAGTCGGTCAAGCTGGAGCGGAGGAACCGGGCCAAGGTCCCGCCGCACCGGCGCGAGGATACCTATCCCGACACGTTCGTCGGTGTTTTCGAGGAACTTTGGAAGATGCCCACGGAGCTTGAGGTGCACATCAAGGCGGGCGACCGGCTGTATGCCGGCGGCCCCGGCGTGGTCGAGGCGATCGACACGGCCGCCGAGGACGGGCCGGAGGTCGCCTGGCGGGCGGAGATCGAGGGCACGCCCCAGCGGATGCTGGCCGCCGGCGCGAAGCTGTTCGTGGTGACGGCCGAGGGCGGCATCCTGGCGTTCGGCCCGCCGCACAGCGACGATGTGGTCCGGCACGAACCGCCGAGTCCGGCGGCGCCGGCGGCCGACCAGTGGACGGACAAGGCGGCCGCGGTGCTGGAGGCTACCGGGGCGCGCGACGGTTTCGCCCTGGTGCTGGGGCTGGAAAACGGGCGGCTGGTCGAGGAACTGGCCCGGCAGTCGGACCTGCACGTGATCGCCGTCGACGCCGATGCGGAGAAGGCCGCTACCGTGCGCCGGCGGCTGCACGCTGCCGGGCTGTACGGGAAGCAGGCGGCCGTGCTGGTCGGCGATCCGCTGACCTATCCGTTCCCGCCGTACCTGGCGAGTCTCGTCGTCTCGGAAGCCCCCGATCGCCTGGCGAAGGCCGACGACCGGGCACTGGCCGAGGCGGTCTTCCACGTCCTGCGTCCGTACGGTGGCATGGCGTGCGCCTGGGGACCGCTGGCGGCGGCCGACCCCATGGAAGCGATCGTGCAAGACAAGGCGTTTCCCGGCGCGGCCGTGCGCGAGGTTGCCGATTTCGTGCTGCTTTCCCGCGAGGGGCCGTTGCCGGGCGCGGCCGACTGGTCGCACGCGGAGGCCAACGCGGCCAATACGGGAGCGTCGGCCGACGAGTTCATCCGCTCGCCCATGAACGTACTCTGGTACGACGCCTCGCGCCGATGGCACCGGCAGCCGGGGCACCTGGAGGTCCGCGTCGCCGGAGGCCGGCTGATAATCTTGGAGACGGGACTGCTGCGGGCAACCGACGTTTACACGGGCCGCATGTTGTGGGAAACCGAACTGCCGGTCGGCCGGGAGCCGCTCGCTGAACTGGCGGTTCGCCAGACGGCCCACCGGCAACCCTCGCGACCTCAGAGCCTGTCGCCGGCGACGGAGTTGGTGGTCGTCGAGGACGCCCTGTACGTCAGCGACGGGGCAGGCTGCCTGGTGTTCAACGCGGCCGCCGGCGAACTCGCCGGACGTATCGACCTCCCGGACGACCTGGACGCCCCCTGGAGGAACCTCCGCGTCAGCGGCGATTACCTGGTGGGCAGCAGCGGGGGGCACGTGGTTTGCGTCCATCGCGGTACGCGCGAGTTGGTCTGGCGGAGGGAAATGGACCGCACCGCGTTGAGCCTGGCCGTCGGCGACGGCAAGGTCTTCTGCGCGGAGGCGGCCGACCGGCGGCGCGGCGAACACGAAACCCGCGACGGCCGCACGCTCGCGCTGGACCTCCGCACCGGCGAAGTCCTGTGGGCGCGGGACGGCGGCGCCCGGCTGCGGTACAGCGAGCCGCTCGACCTCGTCGTGACCCCCGTGGGAGCCTACCGCGGCGCCGACGGGGCCACCGTGGCGCGCCCCGCGGAGGCGGGGCCGGCCCGATGGATCGTCGAAGGCCGCGGGCTGCCCGACGCCGGGCTGCCGGGCGTGGTCGCCGACCGGCGGCTGCTCCTCGGAAGCGAGCAGCTTTTGATGGTGGTCGACCTGCCGTCGGGTGAACCCGCGGCCAAACCACTGGAATGGGTCCGCCGCGGATGCACGGGCACTCGGGCGAGCACGCACCTGCTGACCACCCGCTACCGCAGCAATTCGGCCTGGATCGACCTGGCCACCCGCGAAATTACTCCATTTTTGGGAGTGCGGCCCGGTTGCACGGTGAACAACAACCTGTTCCCGGCCAACGGCGTGCTGAACATGCCGAACCTGACCGGCGGATGCACCTGCAATTTCGCACCCGCCTCCTTGTCGCTCGTACCGGCGGCGGTAATCGCCCGCGGCGGAGCGGAGTAGAGGGCCGCCAAGTACGTCGAGTGGCGTGAGAGCGCCGCTGTGCCGTCCCGGAAAGAAGAACTACAAGCACCCACCCCGGAAGAGCGAAGAATACAGCTCGCATACCACCTCCGAGCACACCGCTTCTACCCGACGGGGTCAATTTCCTCCGAAAGTGGTGACCATTTTGCCGGTAATGGGGATGCAAAGCCGCGCAGCCGGTGTTTATAGTATACAATTGGCGGAATATTCCGGACCGGCCACGACGCAGCACCGGCCCCCCCCGCTGCCGCCGGTGCAACGCACGGAGCATCCTGGGAAGGAACTCGGCGGCAGCCCAACGGGCGGCGAACATGAAAAGCCCCCGAAACCAGCTTGAACGTCCTCCCCGCGGCGCCGGCCATCTGCGCCCGCCCCCGCCGCGCGCGTTCGCCCCCGTGTTCCCGAATAAGGGTCTCTTGGCTTCTCGCCCGCCTGCCCGGCTCCTGTTGCGCCGGGTGTTGCCTCGCGGCCCACCTCTGATCTTCGCCAGTCCGAGGGCTTCGGCTTTCGGTTCGTACGCGCGCCGTATCTTGGGCGCGCCGTGGGTCGTCTACGCTGGGCCTGACAAGCGAAGGTCCTGTTCCAACTTGGAACCGGCGGTAGCGGCATCTCGCTGATCCCCGAGCCGGGAACATTTCTGCTGTCGGTGTTTGGTCTGGTGGGGTTCCTGGCCTTTCGGAGGCGGAGGGCGCGGTGAACATCGCGGGGAACATTGCAACTTCATGCCACGCGATACAGAGGGATTCAAATGTGCGCAAGCCATGACAGAGCCGGCAGTTGGAACCGCCCGGCCGGTTTTATCTCTCGTCGAACTCCTGGTGGTCATCGCGATCATCGGGATTCTGATTGCGCTGCTGCTGCCGGCAGTGCAGGGGGCGCGGGAGGCGGCGCGGAACGTCCAATGCAAAAACAACGTGAAGCAAATCGCCTTGGCCCCGCACAATCGGTACGGACACGAGCCCGAATTGTCTGTTTCATGGTCCGAGTGTTCCACATTCCATTTTCTTTCTTTCGAGGAGAACAGTCATGAGTAAGCAGAGCGTACGTACCGTCGTGTCGGCGGCCGTTTGTGCCACGGTCGTCGTCGGTATCTTCTTGGTGGCCGCGGCGCCAGCCGACACCATCTTCCTGGGCGGAACCAATCCGTACAACAGTTCGGGAAGTTGGGACAATGGCGTCCCGGCGCCCGGCAACGATGGCACCGTCAGCATGGGCATCGCCTATCACAATGGCGACCTGAACATGAACAACTACAACCTGACCATCGACGGAGGCACGGTGGCCATTGGGAGAGCGATTACCCGGGGCCTGAACGTGGTTCACACGGCGGGCCGCTGGGAAGATGGCTGGGGGCAGACAGGGCTGTTCCTCGGATGGGACACGACTCCGTCGACGTATGAACTGTCGGGAACTGGCGAGGTTGAATTGGGGCGCATGCACGTCGGACGGTTTGCCCCGGGAACGTTCGACCAACTTGGCGGGAGCGTGCTCGTTGACGGGAATTTGACAATTGCCGAGGGGGCCGGCGCCGCCGGGAGTGCTTACAATCTTACCCGCGGCACAGTCACTGCCGGCGGATTGCTCATTCCCCACGGCGGCACGTTCAACTTCCTGGGCAACGACGCCGTTCTCACGCTCTCCGGCGACGTGCGTTCGCAGGTCAACAGCCTGATTGGCGCCGGCAAGCTCACCGGAGTGAGCAGCCAACAGGTGAAGCTGGTAGGCGGCGATACGGTGGTCCAGATCGACGATACGACCTTCCTGGGCGGAACCAATCCGTATAACGTTGCCAGTAGTTGGGACAATGGCGTGCCGGCATTGGGCAACTGGGGCACCGTCAGCACGGGCATCGCCTATCACGATGGCGATCTGGACATGGCCAACTACACCCTTACCATCGCCGGAGGCACGGTGGCCGTCGGAAGGGCTAAGCTCAACGACGTGAACGTCGTTCACACGGCGGGGCGCTGGGAGGACGGCACAGGGCCCAATGCGTCGGGTGGCAGCGGACTGTTCCTCGGTTGGGACTCGGGGCACTCGACGTATGAATTGTCGGGAACCGGCGAGATTGACGTGTGGCGCCTGCTCGTCGGGCGCTCAGCATCGACGGCAACGTTTAATCAGACGGGTGGAAGCGTCATCGTTGATGCCACTTCCGGCGAACACCTGCGGATCGAACCCGGCGGCGTTTACAATCTCATGGGCGGCACCGTCACCGCGAGCGAGCTGGAGATACGCGACGACGGTATATTCAACTTCCTGGGCAGGGGCTTGCTCAAGCTCGACGGCGACGTACAGTCGCACGTGAACAACCTGATCGACGTGGGCAACATCACCGGGGTGACAAGCCAGCACGTATGGTTCGACGGCGCCTACACGAATGTGTTTATTCCCGAGCCGGGCACCTGGCTATTGCTGCTTTCGGCCGTTGCCTGCGGGCTGCTGATGCGCGGGCGGCGAGGCGGGTGAGGAAGGAGGAACCCATGATGACCGACCGTCCGAAATCTACAATCCGAAATCCAGGCTTGGCGTTTACCCTGGTTGAGCTTTTGGTGGTCATCGCGATCATCGGGATTCTCATCGCGTTGCTTTTGCCGGCGGTGCAAAGCGCTCGCGAGGCGGCGCGGAACCTGCAATGCAAAAATAACATGAAGCAAATCGCCCTGGCCCTGCACAATTACCATACGGCGCTCAGATCGTTCCCGCCGGGCGCCGTTTACAACGGCTGCGCCTACCGGCAGGGCCATTCGTGGATAGCCATGCTGTTGCCCTACCTGGAGCAGCAGGCCGTTCACGACCATCTCGATTTCACCCGGCTGCCCAACCAGAGCCCCAACACGGAGGTGCTCGTAGACCTGTTGATTCCGAACCTGGTGTGTCCTTCCGACCCGGACGGCGGGCTGCTGGACAACGGCCGGCTGTCGTCTGGGGGCTATTTGCCTGGTCCGGCCGGCACCTTTTCGATGGGCCAATCGTACGCGCCCAGCGGCGGCCCCGTTCGCATGAACGACTGCCCGTATGGAACGATGAGCCCGAACATTAACTGCGTCGATACCTCCGCGCCCCCCTGTTCCGGCGGGGCCGGGCGGGCCGACCAGGGCTCGCCCGGCATGTTCGCCGGCGGCTATCGGGCGTACCGCATTGACGATTGCCGCGACGGGACGACCAACACGCTCCTGCTGGGCGAGCAGCTTCCCGTCTACGGCGTTCACATGATGTATTTCCACAGCCATTTGAACACCGGCACGACGCACCTGCCGCCGAACTACTGGAAGATCAACCCCCGCAACTGCCCCCCGGCTCCTACCGGCGAAGTCGTCAGCCGCTGCTTCGCGGATATGTCGGGCTTCAACAGCAAGCATTCCGGCGGTGTCAACGTGGCACTGGTCGACGGCAGCGTCCGGTTCATCTCTGACGCGATCGATTACACGGTGTGGCAGTACCTGGGCATGAGGTCCAGCGGCCAGGTGATCGACGGCAGCCAGTTTTA
>SKJM01000312.1 GCA_007122045.1 Planctomycetales bacterium
CAGGACATAGTCGCCCGTTGAGTCTGGGGGTAATCCTTGAGCAAAACGATATCCGGAAGGACCATACCGAAGATGCCGGCGATCTCGTCCCAGCGGTCGAGGTACTGGTCGTAGGTGACGTACAGCACCCGCTCTTTGGACGCCTTGTCGGTCTTGTGGGGGCGGACGCGGCAATTGTAGACGCACAGCTCCTCGAAGTCGGTGGGGATCGACAGCGGCAGCTTGGCCGACCAGGCATACCGGCGAAGCTGATAGGCGGGCTCGGGGTCCTGCTTGAGGTTGACCGAGGGCCGCTTGGTCTCGACGAAGTATTTTCGCACCCCGCCGATGCGGAAGCAGTAGTCCGGCGCTTTCGTGCTGCCGCCGAACTTCAGCCCGTCCTCGTGGATGACGTCCTTGTGGGCTTCGGCGTAGCCCTGCTCGTTGTCCACGTCCCAGCCGAGCGCCTTGAAGAACGGATCGACGAACTCGCGGCGGACCTGCGTTTCGTTGTACTGTGCCGACCGGTAGGCGTCGCGGTGTAGTTGGAACCGCTCGACAAGCTGCCGGATTTCTGGCGGAGCGTTCATGATACGCAAGACGGGGGGCGGGCGACTGTCC
The DNA here is from genome assembly GCA_007122045.1 of Planctomycetales bacterium. Taxonomy (GTDB): domain Bacteria; phylum Planctomycetota; class Planctomycetia; order Pirellulales; family Thermoguttaceae; genus PWXP01. The sequence continues at coordinate 601 of SKJM01000312.1, forward strand.
CAATTCTCGCCGCGGCAAGGGGACAGTCCCGAATGGCACGGTAGATGCCGTAACTGCTTCAATCGGGCAGCATCATCGTGCGTTGCCGGCTGAGGAGGCGGTCCTCGATCTTCTGCCCCTGATTGGTCACGGCGAACGGCTCAGTGTCTCCACTCCTTTGCGGGATTTGCTGCCCCATTTCCAGAGTAGGTGCCGGGACCAGCTTCTGCTCGTGGAATCCAACGTGCGAGCATCCCGCCGACACGCTGAAGATCAGGGCGCCCAATACACAACCGCATCGGAAGGGAGCGCTCAGCCGGCTGAAATGGAAAAGATTTGGCAACATGGCGGAACCTGCCCTATGTGGGGGTGCCTGGAAAAGTTGCCGGATTGTGACAGATCGGCCGGGACAGGTAAAGGCCAGTTTTTTGCACCCCGCGATGGCGCGATGGCAGCGTCTCGGAGAAACGGTGCTACCGGCCGTCGCGCCGCACCACCTCCTCGGGCAGGAGCAGCTCGGCGGCGTTGCGGGCGAGGTACGGCGGCACGGTCATCAGCATGCGGCTGCCCACGGAGCCATCGAACCGCCAAAGCCGCCCGTCCTGGCCCTCGGGAACCGGCACGCTGAAGTAGCCCGGCTCCTCCATCTCGCTGAAATCCAGCACCACGTTGCCCTCGGCGTCGCGCAGGGTGCCGCGGGTGCCGGTGCTGAACCCGCCGACCGTCTCCGTGCCGCGCGGCACGTAGAAGTAGAGGTCCCAGCGGCCGTGGGGCCGGGCCGGGTCGTCGAGGGTCGAACGCATGGTCATCGGCCGATTCTCCGGCCAAACGATGCTGGTCCGGTCGCTGCCGTCGCTCCACTCGAACTGGTGCAGGCCGCCGTGCGGCGAACGCAGGACGACTTCGTACGGCTCGCCGTCGGGCGGCGTGCCGTCGTCGTGGGCCACCGGCTCCAGGGTGACCTCGTCGGGCGAGTACAGCGTCAGCCGCACGTTGCCCCGGTTGCGGTAGTGGGCGATCAGCCCCCCGGTCACCTGCAACGTCAGTTCCCGCTGCTCCGGCGTAAACCACGTGTACGCGGTGTGCCGCCCGCGGAAGGTGCCGAAACTGCCGGTCGGCACGTCGGGAAGCTCGAGCGCCTCGGCCGCCGGCACCAGCGCGTCGCTGTATTCGACCGGCTCAAAATCGAGCACGGTCACCTCATGCGCCGCAATGCCGGCTTCGAGCAGGGCCGCGATCTCGTCCTCGCCGAACGGTTCACTGCTCTTCCAGGGGTTCCGCTCCTCGGGCACGTTCCAGCCATACGGCTCGGGCACGGACACGCTGCGGTCGCGGGCGGGCACGTTGGTGTAGGTGCTGCGAGCGGTCACCATCAGCGTGTTCCGCATGCGGTACGCGAAGCGGATCACCTCCTCCATGGCCGCCTGGCGGGCCGGACCGCTCGCGTCGGCGTAGGCGAAGTACAACTCGACGTAGCGGGTGTACAGGGCCAGGTCGTTCAGCCGGGCGAGCACCGCGGGGTCGCCGGTCAAGCCGCGGGCCTCGGCCACGTGGCGGTACATCCGCGCCAGCAGGTCTTCGTTCGAGCGGGGCGCGCGGTCGACGGCAATCAGGTGGTAGAACGCGCGCATCGGCTCCTTGGCGGTGCCGAAGCTCTTCTCCAGGAAGTCCTCGACGTACTCATCCACCCGTTCCGCCGCGCCCACGTCCCACAGCAGGATGGGCGAGAGCCAGTAACCCAGCCCGTTGGCGCCCCAACTGTCGGCGTTTTCCGAGTTCATGAACCGCGCCCCCCGCTCGTGGAAGTAGGGGATGTTCTCGACCAGGTAGTCGACGTGGCCGCCGCGGGCGCGCCGGGGCAGGTCGCGGCTCCAGGTGTGCACGTCGTGGTATTCGCGGATGCCGATGATCTGCGCCCGCTCCGACCAGCCGTCGATCAGTTGCTCGACGGTGTAGCCGCCCCGGATGAACGCGGTGGCGATGCTGACGATGACGTTCGGATGCACGTCGACGTTCGGCGGCGGCGAGTGCACGGCATAGGCGTAAATGCCCACGTACTTCTCGCCCAGGCCCAGGGCGTTGATGGCCTCGGCCGCGGCATTGGCCAGCAGGACCACGCGGTCGCTCACGCTGCCCATGGCCGCGCAGGCGTCGCACTGGCACCAGTTGTCGCCGTCGGAGGGGTCGAGGCTGACGGTCTCCTGCTCGGGGTTCTGCTCGATGGTCCGCACGGCGTCGGCCACCACGAGTTCGCGCAGGCCGGGGTTGGAAATACAGAACTTCGTGGCGTCGCCGCCGAGAAACTCGCGCCGCCCGTCGACCAGCGCGTAATACTCCGGATGCGCGTCGAACGCGGCCCGGTTCCGCCGAATGATGCCGCCGTAGGCATGGCCGGTGCGCAGGGTGAACGCGGGGGTCATCCGGTTGCGGCGGTGCCACCGCTGCCAGGCCTCGCGGTCGACGGTGCGGCCGGCGCCGCGCGGGCCGGAACGGTTGTAGAAGTCGGGCGTCTCCACCACGTCGAGCGACACGGTGATCGTTTCCAACCGCGGCACGACTTCCCAGGTGTCGGTGGGGAAGAACAGCCGGTAGCCGAGCCGGTGGAGGAAGTCCCACACGGCGTGCTCCACGGCCGTTTCCGTGGCGCCGATAATGTGGACCCCCCCGGCGTGCGAGCGCAGCAGGTACTCCTCGCGCCGCGCGATTTCGGCGGGGTTGAAGCGTTCGGCGAGGTGGAGTGCCGGAAAGTCGGTGAACACGCCCACCGCCACGCCCCGCCCGCCGTCGCCTTCCTCCACGGCGAACCGCGCACCGCCGATCCGTCCGAGATACTCGGCCAGTTCCTCGGCGGCCGCGCGGACGCGCCCTCCCGCCTCGGGGCCGACCACCACCGGCAGCCGCGCCTCACCGCCCCCCGCCAAGGCGACCGATTCGGCGGCGGCCGGCTCGCAGGACCAAAAAAGCAAAGCGGCAACTGCCGAAAACCAGAGTGGTGTGATTCGCATTTTGTTCTCGCGTGGTGCAATGGAGTGGCGGGAATCGTTGCGTCATTGTACCAACCGACCGCCACTGCGCCAAGCCCCGCTCTGCGGCATGGGACATCACTTCCCGCAAGGGGGGAAGGCAGTTGCCGTGGGAGAAGTTTCCCCATGGCCGCCTCGGGCCGACGGTGCCGCCCCTTGCACCCCACCGCCCGCCCGGTTACCCTGAAGGGCATAGACGGGCCGTACCGGTCCACGGCCGGCCTCGCCGGCCCGTCGCAAAGCTTGCCGACTGAAGTCCCGTGATTGTTTCTCCACAGAAAGGTAAACCATGACTGATCGCAAGGTGAGAGTGCCGCGGCGGGGGTTTTTGAAGACCGCCGGTGCGGCCACCGCAACGGCCTTTGCCGCCCCCTACCTGGTCCCGTCCGGGGCAATGGCGGCCAACGAAAAGCTGACCTTCGGCCACATTGGCGTGGGCGGGATGGGCGGCGCCCACCTGCGCGGCATCAAGTCGCGCATGGACCGGGGCGAAGCCAACATCGCCGCCGTGTGCGACGTCGACGAGCGGCGGCTGGAAAACGCCTCCCGCATGGCCGGACCCCAGGCCGACGTCTACCGCGATTACCGCTACGTGATCGAACGCGACGACATCGACGCGGTGGTCATCTCCACGCCCGACCACCTGCACGCGGTGCAAACCGTCCACGCCGCCGAATGCGGCAAGCACGTGTACGTCGAAAAACCCGCCTGCTGCACGGTGGAAGAGGGCAAGGCGATGATCGAAGCCTGCAACCGGGCGAAGATCGCCGTGCAGGTCGGCTCGCAGGGCCGCAGCCAGCCCGAGGCCTACCTCTCGCACCGCTACCTGGCCAACGGCAACATCGGCCGGGTGACGCGGGTCGACTGCTGGCACTATCCGAGCCCGTCGGGCGGCACCCAGCGCGACGGCGAGCCGCCGGAGCATGTCGACTGGGACCTCTGGTTGGGCCCGCTCCGCTGGCGGCCGTTCAACCCCGGCTACCTGCACGGTACGTTCCGGTGGGTGATGGAGTCGGGCGGCGGGCAGATTCGCGACCGCGGCGCCCACGTGATGAGCTGCGCGATGTGGTGGATGGGCGCTGACGGCACCGGCCCGGTGACCGTCGAGGCGACCGGCGAAGCACCCCGGCGCGGCCTGTGGGATTCCGCCGTGAGAATCAACGTCACCTACACGTTCAAGAACCCCGACTGGGTGCTCACGTGGAACCAGCCGGGCAAGCCGGTCCCCCCCGAGGAACGCACCGGACGCGAGCCGGGCGGGCGGATTTCTCGACCGGGCTACGGGGCGCTGTACACCGGCACCGAGGGCACCTTCCATCACTGGGGCGGCGACGGCGGCACCTGGGCCGAGCGCAAGGCCCGCGAGTGGGAGCCCGGCCCCGATGCCGAGGACGTCTACCGCAGCCCCGGCCACATGGACGACTGGTTCATCGGAATCAGGACCGGCAAGAAGACGATCATGAACGTCGAGGCCGGCGCCGACGTGGCCATCCTCACCGTGCTGGGAAACCTGGCGTTCCTGCTCGGCCGGAAACTCCAGTGGGACCACAGCAAGCGGGAAATCGTCGGCGACGAGCAAGCCCGCCGACTGATGGACCGCCCGGAGCGCTACCCTTACGTGATCTGACGCGGCGTCTGCGCCGAACCCCATTGTGGAACCACGACCCTCAAGCCATCGAATAGGATAATACCACCATGAACGAAGCATTGACCCTCGAAGCGTTGATCGAGCAGATCCAAAGCGGCGATCACAACGTGCGGGCCGCCGCCCGCGATAACGCCGGTCAGGTGGGCGCACCGGCTATCGCGCCGCTGGCCGAAATCGCCGCCGACCCGGACCCGGGCAAGTTCGAAATTGCCCGCTCCGCCAATCGCGCGATGCAGAACATCGTGTACCATGCCGGGCGTCCCGGCGCGGCCGACGAGGCCCGCGCCGTCTCGGCCGAATTGATCCAACTGGTCGGGGCGGAGCCGCCGCTGCAGTTCCGCCGCGACGTGATGTGGATGATCTGGCAGATTGCCGGCGCGGAGGCTGTCGAGCCGGTTGCCGCATTGCTGGGCAACCCCGACCTGCGCGACGACGCGCGGATGTGCCTCGAGGGCCTGCCCGCCGCCGAGGCGGTGGCCGCCTTGCGCGCGGGTCTGGCTGCCGCGCCCGACGACTTCAAGCCGGCCGTGGCGCACTCGCTGCGGAAACGCGGCGTCGACGTCCCCGACGTGCCCGACCTGCGGCTGGTGCCCACCAAGCAAACCAGTGTTACGCCCGTGGGGCGTTAGAGGGAGACATGATGAAGTTGGGACTGCCCGGCTGGATTTTTGTGTTGGCCGTCCTCGCCGCCTTGGCCGGTTGCCCGGCGCCGGACCCGGTCCCGCCGGACCCCGAGGATGTTCCACCCGTCGACCTGGTCGAGCCCTTGCCGGAGGACATGACCGAGCCCGTCGAGCCGGAAGTGGACGAGCCCGACGAGGTCACCCTGTCGCCCGAGGCCCAGGCCGCCGTGGCGATGGTCGAGGATTTCGGCGGGAAGGTTCGCCGGGACGAGGCGGGCCGCGTGATTGCGGTCGATCTCAGCGAGCAGGTCGTTTCCGACG
>SKJM01000382.1 GCA_007122045.1 Planctomycetales bacterium
TGCGCTCCCGTCGAAGAGGAGGGAAGACCAGGAACCGCTCGACGCCGCCATTGAGCGGGTTTTGACGCAGGAGCTGCAATTGCAGCCGGGCACCGATGCCCGGGTCCAGCCGAGTGCGATCCCCCGCTACACGACCTGTTTCGTCTCTCCCTCCGCCGGCGTCGATACGTTTTACGTGCATGGGCTATTCGACGGCGAACTCGTCGGAGCAAATCAGCCGAAGTCGGCGGAGGCCGACCTTCCCTTGGTCTGGGCGTCTGAGGAGGAAGTGCACCGCGGCAAACTTGCTGCCGTGCCCGCAGGGTTGCGCCAAGGCACAGCCGAACCCGGCCGGATTTCGCCGACGGTGACGAGGATCCTTTCGGCCCTCGATGATATTGACTGGATTCAACTTGACCCTTGAACACGAGGAGTTTGCCCGCTTATGAGACGCTCGATTGCCGCCCTCGCACTGATTCGCCGCGAGGAGAACGGCCGGCCCCGCTGGCTGGCCCAGTGGAACCCGAATTGGAAGGCCTATTCGTTCGTCGGCGGGCACAAGCGGGCGGAGGAATCGTTCCGCGAGTGCATGGTGCGGGAGATTGGCGAGGAGCTGGGCCTGGAAGAAGGGACCGACTTCGTCATGGCCGGCGCCCCGGCGGCCCACCTGGAATACAACGCCTGGTCGCACGGCGCCCGCGAAGAGACGACCTACACGATGGAACTGTTCGACGTGCAGCTCGAACCGTCGGCGCGGGCCGCAATCGAAGCCAACCCGGCCAACCGATGGCTGTCGGAGGACGAAGTCCGCACCGGCCGCTCCGCCGACGGCCGGCCCGTCAGCGAAACGGTGAGCCTGATCCTGACCAAAGCCCAAATACTGCCCGGGTAAGAAAAGCGAGAAAGCGACGTCAAGCCGTCGCACTCCATACTTGACGTCGCTTCCCATTTGGAGTGCGCCGGCTTGACGGCGCTTTCCATTATTTGCGATAGCTTTCGGTTGCTTCGCGTGATGAAAATGCCTGCGGGAGAAGAGAAGGAAAGAACAGAAAGCGGCGTCGAGCCGCCGCACTTCAGAAACAGAAAAAGGTAGCACATGATGGCGGAAAAGGACAAGCGGGAGCGGCAAATCAAGCGCATTCTGGTCACCGGCGATGCGGGGTCCGACCTGGACGTGTACCTGCACTTTACGGGGCGGAATCCGCCGCAGGACGTCAAGCCCACGCGGATCAGCCAGTCGCTGGGCGGCGCCGGGCTGGCGTATCGGGTTCTCGTCGCGTGGGCAGGCGAGCACGCCGGCGCGGTGGGCTTCGTCCCGCCGCTGCGGCCGAACCCGCCGGTTTTCGCCGCGTGGAACCTGAAACCGTTGGGGGACCGGTTCAAGACCAAGAGCACGGCCTTCGATAAGGTCTGGCGGCTGGTCAACTCGGTCAATCCGGGCGACCTGGCCACCGACGACAGCTTCCAGCCGCCCCAGCCCGCCATACCGGCCCACGCCGGGAAGGAGTTCGCGCCGGAAATCATTTTGATCCAGGACGATGCCGCCGCGTTCCGCCACCCGCGCGGCATGCCCCTGCCGGTCGCGCCCTTCTGGGGTTGTCCCGAATCGTTCGTCGTCTGGAAGATGTCGCAGCCGCTGTGCCGGGGCGATCTCTGGTGGCAGGCGGTTGAGGCGGGCGTGCCGGACCGCACGCTGGTCGTGGTCACGCTCAACGACCTGCGGGGTTCTCCGGTCCGGGTCAGTTGCGGCATCTCGTGGGAGCGGACGGCGCTGGAGATTGCCCGGGAACTCGACGGCAACCCGGCGCTGGCCAACGTGCGGAGCGCCGCGCACGTAATCGTGCTCATTCATGGTGAAGGCGCGCTGTGGCGCCGCAAGACGGGGAACCGGAGCGATTTCCGCCTGTTCTTCGATGCCGGCCACATGGAGCGGGAATCGTGCAAGCCGCGCGAGATCGAAGGCACGGCCTATGGATACACCACCACCTTCGCGGCCGCACTGGCCGCCGGCCTTGCGGCGGGCAATGAAGACCGTGATGAAGCTCTGCGCACCGCGGTTCACAACGGCTTGCACGCCATGCGCCTGTTGCGCGTTTACGGGCACGGGCCCGACGTTGACGCGCCCGACGTTGACGCACCCGGCCTGCCGGTGAGCCGGCTCGGTTCGGTCCTCCGCTCCGGCAGGCACGGCGTCACGGACATTGCCCCCGGCGCATTCGCCGACTACGGGGAAGTTACGCTGCCCGCGGAGGAGGTGGCCAATGCCGATTCCAAGTGGAGCATCGCCCTGAGCGAACCGCACCGTCCCACCGGCGAGCCTCTGTACGGGCTGGCCCGCCGAGTGGCCGTCTATGGCGAGAGCCAGCTAGGCGCCATCCCGCACGCCCGGTTCGGCAAGCTGCTCACGGCCGACCGCAACGAGATCGAGGCGCTGCGCAACCTGAAGACACTGATGGACGAATACGTCAGGGACCGGAGCATGACCAAGCCGCTCTCGCTGGCGGTTTTCGGCCCGCCGGGGGCCGGCAAGTCGTTCGGCGTGAAGCAGATTGCCAAGGAGGTGCTCGGCGAGGACTGTCCGGTGCTGGAGTTCAATCTCTCCCAGTTCACCGAGGCCGACCTTGCCGGTGCGTTCCACCAGGTGCGCGACAAGGTGTTGGAAGGCCGGATGCCGCTGGTGTTCTGGGACGAGTTCGACTCATCCTCGTACAAGTGGCTTCAACTTCTGCTGGCGCCGATGAACGACGGCAAGTTCCAGGAGGGGCAGCTCACCCATCCCATCGGACGGTGTGTGTTCGTGTTCGCCGGCGGCACCAGTGACGACATGGAACACTTCGGCCCGAAGAAGCCGGGTGCCGATTCCTCAAAGGACGAGGTGATGGCTTGGAATGACTTCAAACTGCACAAAGGGCCGGATTTCGTCAGCCGCATCCACGGCTATCTGAATGTTCTCGGCCCCAACCAGAAGAAAGATGGTCCTCCGGCCGAGGGCGGAAGCGGTGGGGCCGCGGTGGACGTCGGCTTCCCCCTGCGCCGCGCGCTCCTGCTGCGGGCGCTGCTGGGCTGCAAAGGCAGTCGGCGGCTCGATATGGACCCCGGCCTGCTTTCCGCAATGTTGGAAGTGGGCCGGTACACCAACGGCGCCCGCTCGTTCGAGAAGATATGCCACGCGCTTCGCGCAGCCGCCGGGAAAGGCGGTCCCTTCCGGCCCTCGCACCTTCCTTCGGACGCCGTCCTGACGATGAATGTAATGGACCTGAGTGAATTCCGATCGTTGCTGAAGCGGGATGAGGCGTTCAAGGCGAAAGCGCCCCTTTTGGCAAAGGCATTTCACGAGGTATGGCGTGCCGGCAAACGGGCGAAACTGGGCGACGAATCCTTTCAGCACGACTGCGAGTTCGACGACCTGCCGTCCGACAAGCAATACGACAATCTCGACGCCGCCATGCGCATGCCGAGAAACCTGCTCCTGGGCGGCTTGTGGCTCGTGCCCGCCGATCGGGCCAAGAACGACGCAATGATCGCCATTCCGGAGCACCTGGTCGACATCATGGCTCGGGAGGAGCATTACCAATGGATGGAGAGCGCCGTGGCCAACGGCTTTCGCCTGCCCCCGCCCGGACAGCCCCGTGACGATGAGCAGCTTCTGCACGACTGCCTTGTCGACTGGGAAGACCTTCCCGAAGACGTGCGCGATTACGATCGCTGGTTCGTCCGAAAGTATCCGGAGTTCGCCCAATCGGCCGGTTTCGCCATCGTGGCGCGGAGGCCGGCGGTATAGAACTCGCTTTGTTTGGTGTCTGACGTTCAAGCTGGCTGGCGAGAATGGAGGGCAACGGAATCCCCGTCCGGTGCGGCGAAGCCGCGGGCTCCGGAATGCGGCAGGTGGTTCACTCATTGGGAACGAACTTCTCGGGGTTGGGGACCGTCCCCGGCGGGACTTCAGGATGTTCGACAGCAGACCCTCCAGTGCCTATTGCCGCCTCATTTCGCGGACGAAGAGGAGCACAGCCAGCACGGAGCGGGCCGCAATGAAGGAAACGGTCCAGGAGTCCCATTGGAAACGGAAAGGGAAGATTGCTCTTGGCGCGCGGCGAGCCAATATCCCAAGCATGTATAGAGCGAGCGGGGCCGCATGGGTGGGCGCCCGGGCTAATAGCTTCCCAGCGGGCGGCGGTCGACGATGGCGTCGGCCAGGAAGTGCAGCAGACGGCGGAGCGGCTCGTCGGGCAGTTCGGCGGCAGCCTCGATGGCCCGGCCGTGGTGCTTCTCCAACAACACCTGCGCCCGGCCGAAGGCGTCGGCTTCGCGGTACAACTCGGCGGCCCGCTCGACCACCCCGTCGCGGTCGGGCGTTCCCGCGGCAATCGCCTCCAACTCGCGGCGTGGCGCCTCGCCGAGTCGCTCCATGGCCAGCGCCCACAGGATCGTCGGCCGGCCCGCCAGCAAGTCGGTGGCGCGGTCGACCTTGTTTCCCTCTTCGGACGTCCAGTCGGCCAGATCGTTGACAATCTGGTAGGCCACGCCGAGGTGGCGGGCGTAGCGCGAGGCGGGCTCGCGCAGGGTGTCGATCGGGCCGGCCAGCCGGGCGCCGGCCAAGAGGGCGGCTTCGAACGCGGGCGCCGTCTTCAGGGCATAGATGCGTAGGGCGTCGAGCGGCCGAAGTGCCTTGTCGCGCGCGTCGCGCCAAATCAACTCGGCCCCCTGTCCTTCACAAAGCCGCGTGTGCGCCGAGGCGAACTGAGCCACCAGGTCGGCCACCACCTCGGGCGGCAGGTTCCCCCGCTGCCCGGCCACCAGCCGGTAGCCGAGCCCGATGAGGTAATCGCCCACGTTGATGGCCGTGGCCGTTCCGAACCGGCGGTGCAGCGTGGCGCAGCCGTAGCGGAAGGCGTCGTCATCCTCCACGTCGTCGTGCACCAGCGATGCCTTGTGGAACGCCTCGGTAGCCAGCGCGACGGCCTTCACGGCGTCGGGCAGCCGGGGCGCGTGCTCCGCGCCGGCCGGACCGGCCGCCGAGCCGCCGCTCAGCGCATCATACACCGCCAGCGTAATGAACGGTCGCGAGTGCTTCCCCCCCGCGACCAGGAAATGGTACGAAAGCGCCTCCGTGCAGGCGATCGGATCGAGCTGCTCGACGGCCGCCCGGTCGACGACCGCCGGCCAAGGCTCGACCCGCGCGGCCGGCGCCACGCGGCGCAGCTCATCGGGCTCGAACAGGCGGGCGGCGCACTGGATCAAGGGCAAATAGCTGCCCGTATGACGCCGCCCGGGCCGGTACGGCAAGTCAATCAGCCGGCGCACCGCGGCCTCGTCGGCCGACGTCCGGCGGCACCCATTGCACAGTAAGGGCACGGCCATGGCCGGCACCCCGCTGCGGACCAGCTTCTCGAACATTTTCTCCAAGGAATCGAGGCATGCGACGCCCAGGATTGCATCGGCCTTGCCGGCGAGGATCAGCTTCATCACCGCCGGCGACCCCTCGGCAATGAGTACGCGGTAGCCGTGCCGCCGCGCCTCGGCCCGCAAGTCGGTCAGCCCGCACGCGCCGCAGTCGCGGCACAGCAGCCCGAGTTCGTCACAATCGGCCGGGCAGCGCCGTTCATCGCGCAGGCAGCGCGGTAGGAGCAGCAGCCGGCGGTGATAGGGCACCGCGGCCACCTGGTCGTGCCAGAACGCGCTGGCCACCGCCACCATCGACCAGCCCAGGTACTCGTCCGATAGCCGAAGCTCGCCGAGCAGCCGGCGGGCGCCGGCTTCCAGTTCGCGCCGTGTGGGAGGGTGCTGCTTCGCCAGGGCCGCAGCGGCGTGCTCGGCCGCCGCCGCAATCCGTTCCCGCAGCTCGAACGCCGGCGGCACGCACTTCAGCCGTTCGGTGTCGGCGGACGCGGGAACGGGCGCCTGGCGCTCGGCGGTAGTGTGCTGCGGGTGCGACTGCGCGTGGGCCACGATGAATCTCTCGGGTGTCGGTCGAGCGCACGGAACCGGGGCGGGACTACTGAGGATACCGCTGCGGGGGACCGCAACCGTGCGGGCAGGGGGCACGGTTCCATTTTCGCACGTTTGAGGGCGGTGTGCCAGCCTTTTCGGCGCCGCGCGCCGAAAACCGGGAACGGCCGCTGCTGGGGATCATGATTGCTCCAACGTCCGCACGGCCCGGCCCAGGGCCGCAACGGTGAAGATCATCGGATACAGACATTCATAATACCA
>SKJM01000824.1 GCA_007122045.1 Planctomycetales bacterium
CTGGCGTTCGAGCGCGACCAGTCGTTCGTGGGCGAATGCGTGGCGCAGAACAGCAAGATCATGGCCATGCTGCTCGAAGGGCACCACGACGTGCGGCTCGACGCCGAGAGCCTCGAGCGCCTGACCACGTGGATGGACACCTACGCCCACCGCCAAGGGCACTTCAGCCCCGAGCAGGAAGCGGAACTGCTCCAGTTGAAGGCCGAATGGGCCGACATGCTGGCCCCGCGGTGAGGGGGGGCGACACGAGAGAACCCCATCATGCCCGGACGACCGATCGAGCGTTACTGTGCCGCCGCGTTAGCAGGGGTGCTGGTCTGCGGCTCGGCGCTGCGAGCGCAGCCGGTCGAGCTTCGCTTGTACGTGGCGGCAAGCCCACAGCACGATGCCGCCGTGGTGGCCGATGCGAGGGACGCAGAGGGCGAAGTGACCGTGCAGGGCCGGGCGGCGGCGCGATGGGTGCCGCTGCGGGAACCGCCGGACCCCGCCGACGATTTGGTCGTGCGCCAAGGCCCGGCCGGCATGGAATTGCTCGTGCTGCTCTACGACGACGCGGTGACCGAGGCCGACGTGGCTTCGGCCCATCCGGCCCACGACGCCTGGGGCGGTCCCGCCGTGGCGCTCACCCTCAGTGACGCGGCGGCGAAACGGATGGCCCGATTTACTTCCGAAGCCATCGGGCGCCGCCTGGCCATCCTGCTCGACGGAGAAGTGCTGAGGGTACCTACCATCCGGGCACCCGTCGATCATTGGCTGCTCGTTGCCGGGCTCGCCGACCAGGCCGAAGTGGACGACGTGGTCCGCCGCCTATGGGAGCACCACATCCCACCCTATTGGCCCAGTGCGGCCGATTGGCTGATACTGCTCGCGGCCGCGGCCATGCTGCTGGCGGCCGCCGCGGCGATCCTCTTGGCCGCCCTGCCGGCGCCGGGCCTTCAGCGGGCGCGCATTCCACGCACCGCATGGAAACTGGCGGCCGTTGTGGCAGCGCTCATCGGCGCGTTCCGGCTTGGCGTATCGTACGAAGTCGCTGCGGGGCCGCCCGATGGGCTCGCGGTTGCGGTCAGCAAGACCATCAACATCAGCCTGCTCGGGCTGCTCGGCGGCGCCGTGGGGGGCGCGTTCGGGGGCACGGCGGGGTTGTGGCTGCTGTGGACCGGCGCCCGGCGCGCGGGGTATAACGGTTGCCGTTTTGCCCGGAAGATGATCCCCGGCCGCATTCGCTTCACTTCCCATTGCAGCAAATCGCGAGACCCATGCCGATGACCGAACCCCTTTCCCACCAAGGCAGACGGCACGGCAACGTGGCCATTTGTCTGCGCGGCGTAGGTCGGTTGGTGGTCATCCGCCGGGCCGCGGGTTCATCGCGCCGCGGATAAACCGGATGTTTGGGGCGTTTGACCCGGGTTTGCCCATCGTATAGACTGTCGGCGCACGAAGGGGCAGTGCCCCGCGAGCCATTGGCGCCTTCCAACCCCCCGGAGTAACCACCATGTTCCGATGCCTGCTATCCACCCTGCTGATGGTCGTGCCCCTTGCGGCGGTTTCCGCCGCGGCCGACGAGCCCTCCAGGCCGAACGTACTGTTCATCGCCATCGACGACCTGAACGACTGGGTCGGCCCGCTGGGCGGCCATCCAATGGTCAAAACGCCGCACATGGACGCCCTGGCCGAGCGCGGCACCACGTTTCTCAACGCCCACGTCCAAAGCCCGCTGTGCAACCCGTCGCGCGCCAGCCTGATGCTCGGGCTGCGGCCGACGACCACGGGCATTTACGGCCTGGCGCCCTGGTTCCGCGACGTTGAGGCCTTGCGGGACCGTGTCACCCTGCCGCAGCACTTTGCCGCGCACGGCTACCGTACGCTGACCACCGGCAAGGTGTACCACGGCGGCGCGGGCGGGCCGAAGCGCCGCTTGCAGGAGTTCGACGTGTGGGGGCCGCCGGGCGGGATCGGCGTCAGGCCGCCCGAGAAACTCATCCCGCCCACCCCCATGGGCAACCATCCGCTGATGGACTGGGGCGTGTTCCCCCACGACGATGAAGACAAGCAGGATTACATCGTGGCAAGCTGGGCGATCGAGCAGCTTCGCGCGATGCCCGAAGACCAGCCGTTCTTCCTGGCCGTCGGGTTCTTTCTGCCGCACGTGCCCTTGTACGCCACCCAGCAATGGTTCGACCTGTATCCCGACGACGACAGCGTCCTGCCGCCGGTGAAGGAGGACGACCGGGCCGACACGCCGCAGTTCTCGTGGTACCTCCACTGGCACCTGCCCGAGCCGCGGCTGCGTTGGGTCAAGGAGAACGACCAGTGGCGCAACCTGGTGCGCTCGTACCTGGCGTGCACCAGCTTCATCGACGCCCAGGTCGGCCGCCTGCTTGCTGCCCTGGAGGAAACCGGCTTCGCCGAGAACACCGTCGTGGTGCTGTGGAGCGACCACGGCTACCACTTGGGCGAGAAGATCATCACGGGCAAGAACACGCTGTGGGACCGCTCGACGCGCGTACCGCTGATTTTCGCCGGGCCCGGCGTGCGGGACGGCGTCCGCTGCCCCCATCCGGCCGAGCTGCTCGACATCTACCCGACGCTCATCGACCTGTGCGATCTGACCCCGCGCGACGACCTCGAAGGCATCAGCCTGGTGCCCCAAATCGAACAGGCCGGCCCCCCGCGCACGCGCCCGGCCATTACTTCGCACAACCAGGGCAACCACGGCATTCGCAGCGAGCGATACCGCTACATCCGCTATGCCGACGGCTCGGAGGAGCTGTACGACATGCAGGAGGATCCCAACGAATGGACGAATCTGGCCGAAGATGCGGACATGGCCCCCATCCTGGAGGAACACCGCCGCTGGCTGCCGGAGATCGATCTTCCCCCCGCGCCGGGCAGCCGCCATCGCGTGCTGACCTACGATCCGGCCACCGACACGGCCGTGTGGGAAGGCAAGACCATCCGGCGCGGCGACCCCATTCCCGAATAACTGAAGGAGTTGACCCCATGCGATTGTGTACACCCATCGCTGCCGCTTTGGCGTTTCTTTGGACTGCCGCAGCCGCGTTGTCCACCACGGCCGGCCTGGCGGCCGACGCCGCCGAGCCGGCGCGTCCGAATATCCTCTTTGTGTTTACCGACGACCAGGCGTACGAAGCGCTTGGCGCCGCGGGCCGCGTCGACATCGACACGCCGAACCTCGACCGGCTGGCGGCGCTCGGCACGCACCTGACTCATGCCTACAACATGGGCTCGTGGAGCGGCGCGGTGTGCGTTCCCAGCCGTGCGATGGCCGTGACCGGCCGCAGCCTGTGGCGCGTGCAGCCGATCCACCG
Organism: Planctomycetales bacterium; assembly: GCA_007122045.1. Lineage (GTDB taxonomy): Bacteria > Planctomycetota > Planctomycetia > Pirellulales > Thermoguttaceae > PWXP01. The sequence continues at coordinate 3,330 of SKJM01000824.1, forward strand.
CAAAATGGACGCCGAACGGGAAGCCGGCCGGCTCTGGCCGCAGCTACTGAACCGGGCCGGCTATCGCACGTATTTTACCGGCAAGTGGCACGTTGCGACCGACGCCGGCAGGACGTTCGACGTGGCCCGAAACGTCCGCGGCGGCATGCCCGGCATCACGCGGGAGGCCTACAACCGCCCGCTGCCCGACCAGCCCGACCCGTGGTGCCCGTCCGATCCGAAATTCGGCGGCTTCTGGCAGGGCGGGAAGCACTGGAGCGAGGTGACGGCCGACGACGCCATCGACTTCCTCGGTCAGGCGCGGCAGGACGCCGGTCCGTTTTTCATGTATATTTCCTTCAACGCCCCGCACGATCCGCGGCAATCGCCGGAGGAGTACGTCGACCGGTACCCGCTCGATCGCGTTCCGGTGCCGGAGAGCTTTCTGCCGTCGTACCCGTACAAGCGGGAGATCGGCTGTCCGCCGAGCCTGCGCGACGAGCGGCTGGGGCCCTTCCCGCGCACCGAGCACGCGGTGAAGGTGCACCGGCAGGAATACTACGCCATCATTACGCACATGGACACGCAGGTCGGCCGCATCCTCGACGCCCTGGAGGAATCGGGACAGTGGGAGAATACGTGGATCTTCTTCACGTCGGACCACGGGTTGGCCGTCGGGCATCACGGGCTGTTCGGCAAGCAGAACTTGTACGATCACAGCGTGCGCGTCCCGCTGCTGGTGGTCGGGCCGGGCGTGCCGGCAGGCAAGAAAATCGACGCTCCGGTGTACTTGCAGGACATCATGCCCACCACGCTCGAACTGGCCGGCGTGCCGGTGCCCGAGCACGTCGACTTCCACAGCCTGCTGCCGCTTTTGCGCGGCGAGACCGACACGCACGCCTACGAGTCGATCTACGGCGCGTACCTCGGCTTGCAGCGGGCGGTCACCCACGACGGCTGGAAGCTCATCGCGTACCCCAAGGTGCCCGTCGTCCGACTGTACCACGTGGCCGAAGACCCGCTGGAGTTGAACGACCTGGCGGCCGACGCGGCGCAGGCCGAGCGGGTGAAACAGCTTTTCGCCCGGCTGCTGGCGCTACAGAAAGAGTTCGACGACCCGCTCGACTTGCGCGGGGCGTTCCCGGAACTATGACGGCCGGCGCAGTTGGGTTCCCCACTGCGCCCCGCTCGGCGTTCGGGCTTGACGGTCGCGACTCTCCCCTCGCGAGGGGATGGAGCCGCGGAGTGGTGGGCTTCCCTACCGCCGGCCCTTGCATCTGATTGCGAACCGGGCTATAATCTTATTGGTAAGACCGTAGCCGCCCGATGAGGTAAGTGATGCCGACCATTGCCACAACGAAGATGTCGTCGAAGGGGCAGGTGGTAATCCCCGAAGAAATCCGCAAATCGCTGTCCCTGCGGGCTGGGACGCAGTTCGTCGTCCTGGGGGAAGACGATGTCGTGATCTTGAAGATGATTGTCCCGCCATCGGCCAGGGAGTTCGACTCCGTGATCCGCCGAGCACGGGCTCAGGCCAAAGCCGCGGGAATGGTCCCGGGCGATGTCGCCAAAGCGATCAAACAGTCCAGGCGTGACAAGTGAAAGTCGTATGCGACACAAACGTGTTTGTCTCCGCCGTCTACTTCGGCGGGACGCCCGGCAAAGTCTTGGATATGAATTCGTCAAGAAACACCGAAAGGAAGAGACTCGCGGGGACCACCTCTGACCGTGCCTACGGCTTTGCCCGTAATAGTCGCGGTCGGCCTGCTCATTGGCCTGTTGGACGACCATGGCTCGACTGAGGGGTCGGCTCCTTGGGGGTGCGGCTACAAGTCGACTGACAACGATCCTGCGTCTGCGCGTTAAGCTCCGCGCTTGCGGTCTACGGGTGATGGGGAAGACGTCCCATAAACAGGTTGCGTGGCCGTGTAACAGTCGTGCTCGTGCTCACCCGCTTGCGGCGGTGCTCGTGCTGGTCATCGACGTGCGGTTGTGATGGGAGACATCCTGTTCGACCATGGATCGACTCGATGTGTACCGGCTGGCGATCGAGTCCACTGCCCGATGCTCACGCGGATGACGATGTCATCCGATACGGTCGCCGCAACATGGGCCAACGGGCCTGCGCGTGGCGATTATGCACAAGTCCGTGCCGCAACGGTCGACACCTTCACCTCCCCTCGGGGAGGTCGGACGCGGTAGCGGCCGGGTGGGGCGCACTGTGTGCCCGCCTGTTACTTGGATACGACTCGTACGTGCCCTCCCCGGGCCTGTGAGCCCGACCCTCCCGCTGCGCGGGAAGGTGAAGAGCCGCGAGGAACGTCCAGGGATTTGGAGTCTTTGCCTCGATCTTCGCGCGGAGGGTCAGGGGCGACTGCGGGGAGGGAAGTCGATCCATCGGGGGTAAAGACGCCCGCCCCTTTACCCTGGTTCTAGACGCTATCGGGCATCATCTGGTGGCCCATATGGATCGTAAGGCCATGCAAGTTTTCTGTGTTCACTGAATTGTCTTACCCACTCATCGAAGCTGTCTGCCTGCTGAGCAATAATATGTTCCTGCATTACCCACCATGCAACTTTGCCATCTGCGTGGACAAGCAAATGGCATCCGTTACGCGCATGGTAAAGCATCAGCGAGTTTTCCCATTCGCCAAAGCCTTCAATGCTGCCATCCCACGAATCGGTAAACGTTGGCCAAGGTGCAGCAAGATAGACAATCTGTCCCGCTGTTGTAGTGTCCTCAGCCAGGGCCAGCGCGCATAAATAGGCAATATAAGTAGTCTAGCGTGTTTTGCGCGATGTGCTCCGTTATGTTATGCTCTCCTCCAGTTCGCGGCGCAGGGTGTGCCGCGCGGGGTTATTCAC
>SKJM01000768.1 GCA_007122045.1 Planctomycetales bacterium
ATGGACTCGCACCACACGCAGCGCTACATCGCCTACAACGAGGAGGGCCGGGCCTACGCGCAGAACGAGGGCGACGTGCAGATCAACCCCGGCGGCCCGTACCCGATCGACTACGGCGCGCTCGTGCCCAAGGCCGACCAATGCACCAACCTGCTGGTGCCGGTGTGCGTGTCGTCGAGCCACATCGCCTTCGGCTCGATCCGCATGGAGCCGGTGTTCATGATCCTCGGCCAGAGCGCGGCCACCGCGGCGGTGCACGCCATCGAGGAGGAAGCCGACGTCCAGAAGGTCGACTTCGCCCGGCTGCGCCGGCGGCTGGTCGACGACGGCCAGGTGCTCGAGTGGGGCGGCCCGCGCCGCGAGGCGCCCGCGGCCGTGTGGCCGACGGAACTCGACGGGGTGGTGGTGGACGACCTGCAGGCCCGGTTCGAGGGCGAATGGCTTATCAGCAGCGCCGTCGGGCCGTTTGTCGGCAGCGGCTACCGGCACGACGACGCCACCGGCCAGGGGACGAAGCGGGCGCGGTTCGAAGCCGAGTTGGAGCCCGGCCGGTACGAAGTGCGCCTGGCCTACTCGGCCCACGACAACCGGGCCGGGAACGTTCCGGTGGTGGTATACCACGCCGGCGGCCGGGCGGACACAACGGTCAACCAGAAAGAGGCACCCCCGATCGACGGGCTGTTCATTTCCCTCGGCACGTTCTCTTTTAGCGACGAGCCGGCCGCGGTCGAGATATCGAACCGGGGCGCCGATGGCCACGTCATCGCCGACGCCGTGCAATTCGTGCCGGTCCCGCCCGACGGGGCCAAATAGTGGGCCCGCGCCGCCGCGCCGGTTGCGCGGGCGCCCAAGGGGGCAGCGGCAAAACGAACGGGAGTCTGCACCCGAAACAGGAAGGCGGGTGGTAAGCGTTCACAGGGGGGACTGTCCCAGTTTTCGCGCCCCCCAAGAGCGCCAGACCTAGTAAGCGAGGGTTGCAGCCACGAAAATGCGACTGTCCCCTTCGGCTGCCGCCGAGAAAACTGCCACGGTAGTTCCGTGAACGGTTACGACGGGTGTTTCGCAGCGTTGCGCGCGCGTAAGGTCTCGGCAACGGACGGCCGAGTAGAAGCGACAGGCCGGAAGCCTATCCCACGTTACCCCACTTCCGAGGAGACCTTTCATGACCAACAGCCATCAAAACAACCCATCGCGTCGCGAATTTCTCAAGCATTCCGGCCGTGCCGCGGCGGTCACGGCCGTGGCGGCGGGCGCCGTGCCCCACGTTCACGCGGCCGAGGACAACACCCTGCAAGTGGCGCTGATCGGCTGCGGCTTTCGCGGGACCGGCGCGGCGGCCAATGCCCTGGCCGTGGAACGGGGGCCGATGAAACTCGTGGCCATGGCCGACGTGTTCCCGGGCCGCCTCGACACAAGCCTGCGGGGCCTGACGCGCGCGGTCCGGGCCCGGTACGACCGCCTCGCCCACGCCGGATACGAAAGCCAGATCGACGTGCCGGAGGAGCGGCGTTTCGGCGGGTTCGACGCCTACAAAAAGGCCATGGACTGCCTGAAGCCGGGCGACGTGGTCATCCTGGCCACCCCGCCGGCCTTCCGCTGCGTCCACCTGGCGTACGCCATCGAGAAGGGGCTGCACACCTTCATGGAAAAGCCGGTGACGGTCGACGGCCCCACCACTCGCAAAATGTACGAACTCGCGAAGCAGGCCGACCGGAAGCACCTCAAGGTGGCCGTGGGCCTGATGGTGCGCCACTGCCGGGGACGGCAAGCCCTGTACGAGCGCATTCGCGACGGCGAAATCGGCGACATCATCGCGATGCGCGGTTATCGCATGAGCGGGGTGCCCGGGCGGTTCCTCTTCTCCCAGCTTCCGCGAGAGGGCGAAAGCGAGCTGCTGTACCAGGTGCGCATGTTCATGGGTTTCCTGTGGGCGTCGGGCGGGGCCTTCAGCGACCTGTACATCCACCAGATCGACGAGCTTTCCTGGATGAAGGACGCCTGGCCCGTCTCGGCCCACGCGGTCGGCGGCCGGCACTATCGCGGCGACATGGTCGATCAGAACTTCGACACCTACTCGGCCGACTACACCTACCCCGACGGGACCCGGCTGTTCTTTCACGGCCGCCTGATGAACGGCTGCCACAACCAGTTCGACAGCTTTGCCCACGGTTCGAAGGGAACGGCCATTGTTTCAGCCTCGGCCCACGCGCCCGGCCGGGTACGCACGTTCTCCGACCAGGCCTTCTCGCGCGACAAGCAGATTTGGGCGTTCCCGCAGCCCGAGCCGCTCCCCTACCAGATGCAATGGGAAGACTTGGTCGAGGCGATCCGCGACGACAAGCCGATGAACCAGACGGAGCGCGGCGCCCGGGCAAGCCTGGTGACGTCGATGGGCCGCATGGCGGCGCACACGGGCCGGGTGATCACGTACGACGAGATGCTCAACTGCGAGCACGAGTTCGCGCCCGGCATCGAAAACTTCACCATGGACTCGCCCGCCCCCGTGCAGTTGAAGGACGGGCGGTACCCCGTCCCCATGCCGGGCATGGTGACGAACCAGGAGTATGCCACCTGAGGAAATTGGTGGGTTCCAATACCTCGTGTAAACGGGTTGGGCCAGCGGGGGAACGTGGCACCGGTTTCCTCCGGTGCGCCCTGGCGTTCCGCGCATTTCCCGTTATACTGGCCATAATTTCCAACATCCCCACTTCTATCGTAAGAGGAGCCGTCCTATGTTGTGTAAGTACCGGTCGTGCCTGATCGTATGCCTTGCAGCCGGTTTCCTGGCGGTGGCGCCGTCGCTCCGTGCCGAAGAGCCCGCCGGGGAGGGGGTGACCTGGTGGGTCGCCGGGGATCCTCACGTGGGCCACCGTTCCGAGGAATTTCAAGGGCAGCATCTTGCCAAGGCGGTGGCGGACGTGAACGACCTCGGCATTGCCGATCAAGCCATCATGCTCGGCGATCTCGTCGAAGACCGCGCAGCGTTCGGCGACGTATTCGTTCGCGAGATGAACAAGCTGAAGGTCGATTGGACGTACGTGCTCGGGAATCACGATTTCGACCGAACGACCGGCCGGCCGGTGCTGCCCCCTCGCTACGGGGCCTGGACCGTCAACGGGATTCGATTCATCGCCCTTTCCGACGAAGTGTCGGGCTCCAGCGACAGGGACCTGGTGATGAGCGCGGCGCAGGAAGAGTGGTTCTGGGAGGAACTGGCCACGCACCGGGGCACGGGGACCCCCATCTTCCTGTTTACCCACCAGCCCCACCCGGAATTCGCCAAGTGGCCCGAGCTGCGAGACGTGCTCGACGAGTACAATCTCGTAGCGTGGTTCAGCGCCCACAAGCACCGATGGGATATTCGCGAGGATTCCGGCGCAGGGTTCATCCAGGTTAACATCCATTCGATTGGCGGCGTGCGTGAGGACTACTTGAGCAGTTTTCTTCATTTGGAGCGGACGGGCGGCACGGTGAAAGCGACCGTCACCTTCCGCAATCACGAAAAGCGCGAGTGGATTCAGGTGGACGGAAAGGATCGAATGACCTTCTCTGTCGATTTGGCGACTGATTGACGAGCAGCGAAGTGCGGGGCGAAGCCGCGCGGAATCGCCCTTCACGTGCTCAACCCAGGCGTGGGGCGGATGTCGGCCATTGACGATCCGCGGAACAACACACGGCGCGAGTTGGCCGAAAAATGGACCAGTCCCCGGCCGGACCGTGAACGGTTACCATCGGCCCGAAGCGTTGGCTTGCTCTGCCGCGGCCGCCGTTACGGCTGCGGGTCCCGCGCCATCAAGCGCAGCATGGCCTGGAATGAGAAGTTCGTCGTCAGCCGCCGGTCGAGTTCGGCAGCCCTGGCCCGAAGCGTCGCCTGGTCGACGCGCCGCGGCGAGGTCGCGCCGAGGACGATAATGTTGCCGAAATCCACGCGGAAGACATAGACGTGGGGGAACGCCTCCCGGATGGTTTGCAGGTCCTCGTTCAGGTCGTCATGGCGGTTGAGGTTGAAGGCGACCACGCCTCCCGGCGAAAGCCTGGCCTGGAGGTCCTTGTAGAAGTCGAGCGTCTTCACCTTCAGCGGCTTGCCGGTGGAGTCCGTGTCGGGCGAGGGCTTCAGGAACGTGTCGAGGTAGATCGCGTCGTAGCGCTCGCCGGTTTCCCGGACGTACCGGAAGGCGTCGTCGGTGACGACCCGCACATTCTTCTCCGAGCGGATGCCGAAATGCTCCTCGGCAATGCGGATGACCACCGGATCGATTTCCACGGCGTCGACCTTCAGTTCGGGATGGTAATGGGAGATGAAGTGGATCATCGCGCCGCCGCCCAATCCCAGCATCAGCACCCGCTCCTGAGCGGGTTTGACCAGGTAGGTGGCGAACATGACCTGCGTGTAGGGCACCTGCAAGTGGTGGGGGCGATTGAGATCGACGAGAGTTTGCAGCGCCTCGACGCCGTTATCGCGGACAAAGTGCAGCCCCAGCGCGTTGCCGTGACGGCGCAGACGGATGTGCGAGTAGTCAGACCGCACCTCCAGAACGAGCGGCGCGGGGCGGCTCCCTCTCCGGCGGGGTGACGCGCTGCCCGATCCCGCCTCGCCGGAACGCCAGGCCGTCAGCGCCACGCCCAGCAGCGCGATGGCAATGCCCAGTACCAAGGCGAAACCGGCATACGACCGGAACGAAACGTGGGAACGACGCATGGAAAAGCTCCTCCCAATGGACCGCGTGAGTGTCACAATGTATGGTATGTCACATCGCTCGGCCAGTCAAGCGTCCGGGGCGCCATAGGATGCGCTCAGAAATAAACTGAACAAATTGTAGTAGGCACACGCCGTGTGCCGTTCGCGAATTTCGGCACACGGCGTGTGCCTACTACACTGCAATTGACCAACTTATTGGTGAGCGCGCCCTTACCCCGATATGCTGTAGCGGCGGGTGGGGGTGAACGAGGAACCATCGCCGGCCGGTAGCGCACCGACCACGGCTCCGGCGGGGCAAGCCCGCAGGTGGCCGTTTACTTGGGTATCACGTAGCCGGGCGGAACTTGACTCTGCCCGGCGCCAAGCTAGGGTTGCATGGACCTGCGCCTTGGGGAGGGGCGCCGGCCGCGGGTGCGACGGGGAAGCCGGATGCCTGAGGGGACCCTGCCGCGCCCCCTTGGCTTCATGACACGCAGGGTCGCATTTCGATGTTCGAACCGAGCAACCGTCCTCGCCCCAAGACCACCGGCGGTTTCACCCTCGTGGAGGCCCTGGTGGCCATTTCCATCGCCGCGTTGGCCGGGAGCGTCCTCCTGCTGGGTGTCACCACGTCGCTGCAGAACACCGACGAGGCGCTGCGGCAGACGGTTGCCCTGGGCATGGCGCAGCAACTGCTCGACGAGGTGGTGGGCGCCGGTTCCCTCGAAGCAATCGACGAGTACGACGGGTTCCACGACGCCCCGCCCGCCGATTCTTGGGGCGTGCCCCTGGGAATGGAAGACGGCCATGGGGGCCTGCGGCATCCGAACTTCCGCGCGGCTTCCGGCCTGCTGGATCACTACGCCCGCCACGTTCGCGTCGCCCCCGCCGCCCCGTCCGACTTGACGTCGCCGCTGTCGGCGGGCCAGACGAGCGACTACCGCCTGCTCGAGGTCCGCGTAACCTACACCGCGCCGAACCGCCCCGCCCGAGAACTAGTCCGAACAAAACGTGTGGTTGCCGATGTGCCGCCTTACTGATATGTCTGCCGCGTGCGCCGGGCGGCGCGGGCTGACGCTGCTCGAACTGCTCATCGCCACGTCGATCATGGCCATGGTGGTCGTCACGCTGGGCACGCTGGCCCACGGCGTGCAATCGGCGTTCGAGTACACCGAGGGCCACGGGCTGGCCGTTCAGCACGCGCGGGTCGTTCTGGACCGAATTGCCCGCCGCGTGGAAGACGCGACGGCCAACGAGCATTTTCCCGGCTTTCTGGTGGTGCCGTGGCGCGAAGGGAGCCTGGAGTTCCCCGAGGTGCTCGTGGTGTGGCATCCGGACGGGGAGGCGGCCGATCCCGATGGTTTGCCGCGTTACGACGAGTTGGTCATCTACGCTCCGAACCTGAGCGTACCCAGCCAATTGCTGGAGTTCACGATACCTTCCGACAC
>SKJM01000675.1 GCA_007122045.1 Planctomycetales bacterium
CGGCCCGATCCAGCTTGCGGGGCTCGCCCACCACCAGACCGGCCACGTCGCACTCGGGGTCGATCCGGTCGAGATTGATGGTCGGGTGGCACAGGTGGTCGCGGAAGGCGGGCAGGTTGCCCGCCAATTCCAACGCCCCGGCCGCGCCCATCGCGTGCCCGATGAAACTCTTCGTGTTGTTCACGGCCGTGCGGCCGGCGCCGCTCCACAGGGCGCGCAAGGCCACCGCCTCCTGCACGTCGCCGCTGGCCGTGCCCGTGGCGTGCGTGTTCACAATATCCACGTCGTCGGGGGTCAGGCCGGCGCGGCGGAGCGCCAACTGCATGCACTCGGCCTGCCGGGTGGGGTCCGGCAGGACGAAGTCGGAGGCGTCGCTGTTGATGGCGTGCCCGACGATCTCGCCGTAGATCGAGGCCCCCCGGGCCTTCGCGTCGGCCAGCCGTTCGAGCACCATGATGCAGCCCCCTTCGGCCACGACGATGCCGTTGCGGTCGGCGTCCAGCGGGCGCGAGGCCTTGGTGGGGTCCTCGTGCCGGGCCAGCGCGCCCTGGCTGTTGAAGCTGGCAAAAATGCCGAACGTGTGGATACTTTCCGAGACGCCGCCGGAAAGGGCTATGTCGCACTCCCCCAAACGCAGCATCTGCGCGCCCTGGATCAGGCCCGCATTCCCCGCCGCGCACGCCGCGCCCAACGTATAGTGCGGCCCCGTGACGCCCAGGTTCAGCGAGACCTCGCCGGCCGGGTTGTTGGCCACGGTTCGCGGGTTGTGGTGGTGCGACCAATACTGCGTGTCGTAGTCGTACCCCTTGATCTGGTAAATCTCGTTCTCCGTCTCCACATTGCCATGCTCGGTAATGCCAATGTAGATGCCCACCCGGGACTTCTCGACCGTCTCCCAGTCGAGACCCGAATCCAAAACGGCCTCCCGCGTGCAGTAGATGCCAATACTACCCGCTCGAGTGCCGCGCCGGACTTCCTTCCGCCGCTGGTACTTCAATTCGTCGAATTGGCAGACCCCGGCAACCGTTTTGCCGAAATATCGGATTTCGTAGGGCACCACCCCACTGCGGCCGGCCAGCAAACTGGCCCGAAAATCGGCGAGACTATCCCCATTGGGGGCCGCCAAACCCACACCTGTGATGACAATTCGCTGCTCGTCGGGTCGTAAAGTGGGCATCGTTCACTACCATCGGGAGGTGGAAACTCTCAAGCCTACCTAAGAACCGGCACGTTGACAAGGCACGGCCCCGCAAAGTCGTGCCCGGGCTGTTGACCCGGCTCAATCCACGCGGTATACTTGGACACTTCGCACCAATGCCCGAGAGAAAAGCCCGCCCATGGCCATCCAGCCGCCCCCCACGCTAGCCCCTGCAGCCGCTTTGCCAGGCGGTACCGGTCGGATTGTGGGGATTGTGGTGATTACGGAGGTTCGGCCCTAGGGCTTTCGACCGGCAATGCCCGAGTAACCCAAGCCCTGAGGCCGAAACCGGCCTGAGGGCTTTTTTTTGTTGAGAACGCCCCAGCGATGAAAGACCGCGTAACCGTTCAGGCGGACTGTCCCCTTCGGCCGGTCGAAGCTTTTTTGTTGAGAACGTCCCAGCGATGAAAACTGCCATGCGACGCATTGAGATTTACGACACCACGCTCCGCGACGGGGCCCAAGCCGAGGGCGTCGATTTCGCCGTGCAGGACAAGCTCCTGCTGACCGAGCGGCTCGACGAACTCGGGTTCGACTACGTCGAGGGAGGGTACCCGGCGTCGAACGAGAAGGATGCCGAGTTCTTCCGCCGCGTGCGCGACCTCAGCCTGAAGACCGCTCGCGTGTGCGCGTTCGGCATGACGCGCCGCAAAGGCGCCGCCGCCCACACCGACGCCGGCCTCCGCGCCCTGCTCGACTCCGGCGCGCCGGCCATCACCCTGGTGGGCAAGGCGTCGGCGTTTCAGGTCGAGCAGGTGCTTCGCACCTCGCTCGAAGAGAACCTGGCCATGATCGCCGAAAGCGTGGCCATGCTGGTCGAAGCCGGCCGCGAGGTGATCTTCGACGCCGAGCACTTCTTCGACGGCTACAGGGCCGACGCCGAGTACGCCCGGCGCGCCGCCCGGGCCGCCGCCGAAGCCGGCGCCCGGCTCGTCGTGCTGTGCGACACCAACGGCGGCGGCATGCCCGAGGAAATCGCCGCCGTCACCCGCGACTCCGTCGAGCGGCTTCCGGTGCCGGTGGGCATCCACACGCATAACGATTGCGACCTGGGCGTGGCGAATGCCCTGGCCGCGGTCGACGCCGGCGCCGTGCACGTGCAGGGCACCATCAACGGGTTCGGCGAACGGTGCGGCAACGCCGACCTCATTTCGATTATCGCCAACCTGGCGTTGAAGAAGCAGGGCTATGAGGTGCTCGCGCCCGATTCCCTCAGGCACCTGACCGAATTGTCGCGCTTCGTGTACGAAATGGTCAACATGAACTTCGACATGCACCAGCCGTTCGTCGGCAAAAGCGCCTTCGCGCACAAAGGCGGCATGCACGTCAGCGCCGTGGCCCGCAACACCGCCAGTTACGAGCACATCGACCCCGAACGGGTGGGAAACGAGCGCCGCGTGCTGCTGAGCGAGCTTTCCGGCCGGGCGAACATCAAGGCGCTGACGCGGCGGCTGCCGGCCGGCACCGACAGCGCGCTGATGGACGGGATTCTGCGCCGCGTGGTGGAACTGGAGGCCGAGGGCTACCAGTTCGAGGCGGCCGACGGCTCGTTCGACCTGCTGGTGCGCAAGTGCCAGGGAACGTTCCGCCCCCACTTCGAAACGCTCCACTACCACGTCAACGTCGACAACAAGTCGGGGGGCGACGTCACGGCCGAGGCGATCGTCAAGATTCGGGTCGACGGGCACGTTTGCTTCGAGGCCGCCGAGGGGCACGGCCCGATCAACGCCCTTGACGCCGCCCTGCGAAAAGCCCTCAACGGCCGGTTTCCCGCATTGAACGAATTGCACCTGGTCGATTACAAGGTGCGGGTGATCAATTCGGAGGCCGCCACGGCCGCCGGCGTGCGCGTGGTCATCGAAAGCCAGGACCGCGACGAGGTGTGGGGCACCGTGGGCGTGAGCGAGAATATCATCGAGGCGAGTTGGATTGCCCTGCTCGACAGCTACGAGTACAAACTGTACAAGGATGAGGTCTGAAGGGAACCAGCCGCTTCCTCTTTCCAAGTATCCGAGCGACTTTCATGGCGAACACCGATTTACCGAAACAGTACGACCACAAGGCAGCCCAAGAGCGGTGGTACGCGTTCTGGGAGGAGCAGAGCTTCTTCCACGCCGAGCCCGACCCGGCGCGCGAACCGTATACCATCGTCATTCCGCCGCCGAACGTGACCGGGGCGCTGCACCTCGGCCACGCGCTGAACAATACGCTGCAAGACATCCTGATCCGCCAGAAGCGGATGCAGGGGTTCGCCACGCTGTGGATGCCCGGCACCGACCACGCCGGCATCGCCACCCAGGCGGTGGTCGAGCGGCGGCTCCTGCAGGAGGAGGGGCTCAGCCGGCACGAATTGGGGCGCGAGGGGCTGGTCGAGCGGATCTGGCAGTGGAAAAACGACTACGAAGCCCGCATCCTCGGCCAGTTGAAGCAGATGGGCTGTAGCTGCGACTGGCAGCGCACCCGCTTCACGCTCGACCCGGTTTGCGCCCGGGCCGTCCGCCACACCTTCTTCCGGATGTTCCGCGACCGGCTCATCTACCGCGGCAAGCGGCTGGTCAACTGGGACACCATGCTGCAAACCGCCGTGAGCGACGACGAGGTGTTTCACGACCCGGTGCCGGGGCACTTCTGGTATTTCCATTACCCGGTCCTCGACCCGGCCCCCGGGGAACCGAAGCACGTGACCATCGCCACGACCCGGCCGGAGACCATGCTGGGCGATACGGCCGTGGCGGTCCACCCCGACCCGGCCGCCGCGCTGGAGAAGGCCGAGGCCGACCTGGCCGCCCGGCTCCGGGCCGCGCCGTCGAAGCAGCGGGCCGAGCTGCAGGCCGAACTGGACGAAGTACGCCGCCGCCGCGAGGAAATGTTGCCCGAGTTGGAAACGCTGCGCGACATGGCCCTGGCCGGCCGCAAGGTGCTCCTGCCGCTTCTGAACCGCGAAATCCCGCTGGTGACCGACGAGTGGGCCAAGCCGGAATTGGGCACCGGCTGCGTGAAGATCACCCCCGCCCACGACCCGAACGACTACGAAGTGGGCCTGCGACGGAACCTGCCCATGGTGAGCATCCTGAACCTCGACGGCACCCTCAGCGCCGAGGCGGGCCCCTACCAGGGGCAGATCGTCCTGGAGGCGCGCAAGAGCGTCGTGGCCGACCTTCAGAAGCAAGGCCTCATGCTGAAGGTCGAGGACCGCGAGATCGACCTGGCCCACAGCGACCGCTCGAAAACGCCCATCGAGCCGCTGCTGACCGACCAGTGGTTCCTCCGCATGGACCGGCTTGCCCAAACCGCCATGGACGCCGTCACCGGCGGCCGCGTGCGCATCCTGCCGGAGCGCTACACCAAGGGCTACCTCGACTGGCTCGGCGAGAAGCGCGACTGGCCCATCAGCCGGCAGCTCTGGTGGGGCCACCAGATACCCGTCTGGTACTGCGATACGGCCTCCGAGCAGGAACTGGCCCGGGCCTTCGCCGGCCGCGACGACGTGGTTTGGCATCGCGACGAAGAGACCGGCCGGTGGCTCCTCTGTGCGCTCGAAGAGGACCTGCCCGACGACGCCGTGCCCGGCCACACGCTCCGGCGCGAGGAGGACGTGTTGGACACCTGGTTCAGCTCCGCCCTGTGGCCCCATTCCACCCTGGGCTGGCCCGAGAAAACGCCCGAACTCGACTACTTCTACCCGACCAACGTGCTCATCACCAGCCGCGACATCATCACCCTGTGGGTCGCCCGCATGGTGCTCACCGGGCTGTACAACGCCGGCGACATCCCGTTCCCTGAGGTGTACATCCACCCGAAAATCCTCGACGGGTACGGCGAGGGCATGTCGAAGTCGAAGGGCAACGGCGTCGACCCGCTCGACGTGATGGAAAAGTTCGGCGCCGACTCGCTGCGTTTCGGCCTGGCGTACCTGACCACGGAAACGCAGGACATCCGCATGCCGGTCGACTTCGAATGCCCGCACTGCCGCAAGCTCATGGAGCAGACGCGCGAGAACCGCGTGCAGCCCCGGGTGCGGTGCCGGGCGTGCGGCGGCGAGTTCGCCACGCAATGGGCCGAGAAGCCCGACGACAAGGCCCTGCCCCGCGGCGCCGTCGTCAGCGACCGCTTCGAACTGGCCCGCAACTTCTGCAACAAGCTGTGGAACGCCTCGCGGTTCGCGCTGATGAACCTCGAGGGGTACACGCCGGGCAAAGTGAGCGACGCCGAGCTGACCGTGGAGGACCGCTGGGTGCTCAGCCGCCTTTCGACCGTCACCGGCCAGGTAACCGACCTGCTGGCCGCGTACAAGTACGCCGACGCGGCCCGCACGCTGTACGACTTCGCCTGGGACGAGTTTTGCAGCTTCTTCGTGGAGATGGCGAAACCGCGGCTGGGCGATGACGCCGGCCGGGCAGGGGCGCAGCGGGTGCTGGCCCACACGCTCGACACGCTCCTGCGCCTGCTGCACCCGATGATCCCGTTCCTGACCGAGGACGTGTGGCAGCGGCTGGGGGCGGTGTGCCCCGAGCGGGGCCTGCCGGAACCGGCGCCGGCCGCCGCGAGCATCCTCGTCGCGCCCTGGCCGGAGGCCGACCCCCACCGGATCGACCCCCGCATCGAGGCGCAGTTTGCGCGGTTCCAGGACGTGCTTCGGGCTGTTCGCGACATCCGCGCCCGGCAGAACGTGCCGCCGAAGAAGGAGGTGCACTTCGCCGTGCGCTGCGACCGCGAGACGGCCGCCCTGCTGGCGCCCATGGGGCCGTACTTTGCCGGCATGGCCGGCGCCCGGCCGTCGGGCATCGGCCCGGACGTGCAGCCGCCGGCGCTGAGCGCCAACGCCACCGCGCCGGGAGTCGAAGTGTTCGTCGACTTGGCCGAGGTGATCGACATCGAAGCGGAACTCGCCCGCAAGCGGCAGGAACTCGACAAGCTGGC
>SKJM01000230.1 GCA_007122045.1 Planctomycetales bacterium
GCGGGCGCGCCGTCGGCGGGCCCGAGCAGCCGGAACGCGGCGGGCCCGCGTTCCGTCCGGAAGGCGTCGCGCTTCAGACCGATCGAATGGAATGGTATCGGCTTGAACGGAATCGTTTCGTTCTCGGCCCCATGCACGCGGTCGAACACGCCCTCGGCCGCCAGTTCGAGAATCGGCGAGTCGGGCTTCAGCGAGAAATCGAGATTGGCCGGGTCGGCAAAGTGGCCGAGGTCGTCGGCCGTGGCTTCGTAGTTGTTCCAGACCGGCGTCCCGTAGTTGAACTTGTTGGTGTAGGTGTCGTACAGGTACGGGTAGCGCGAGCGGTAGGGCTCCTCGCGGATATCGACCTTCTGGGTGATTTTCGGGACGAATCCGCGGGCGGTGAAGGCGGCCGGATTCGTGTCGGCGCCGTGCATGAAGCCAATCGCCCGGTTCACGTGGTCTTCCGACCCGCCCTGGACGAGCCGCGGGCTGTCGATGGCGATGTTGTTGGCGATCGACGCCCCGCCGCCCCCGTTGAACTTGATCACCCCGGTCGAACCGGTGCGGTAGAAGACGTTGCCGAACACGCGGGCGACGTACAGCGTGTCGTCGTCGAAGAAGATGGCCTGCGTGCCGGGGCCGCCTTGGTGCGGGTTGAACAAGTGATGGAAGAAGTTGTACCGGATCACGTTGCCGCAAAAGCTCGGATTGCGGCCGATGTAGATGGAGCCCATGTCGGAAATATCTTGCAGCACGCGGTGAATTTCGTTCCGCTCGATCACGTGCTCGTTGCCGCTGAAGGTAATGGCCTGGTGGTCCGAGTCGTGCAGGTGGTTGTGCTCGATGACGATGCCCACGCCGCCGGCGCTGATGAGCGGATGGTAATGGCCGGTCCAGCGGCCGGCCCGGCGGATGTCGCAGTTGCGGACGAAGTGCCCGGCCGGGGTAAGCTGCCGCCGGTCGCCGCCGTGCAAGCTCACGGCGCGGGCGCCCACCTGGTAGATGTCGCAGCTTTGCAGCCCGTGGTCGCTGCCGCCGGCAATCCGCACGGCTCCCTGGCCGAGGTTGCGCAGCACGCAGCCGGCCACGCGGCAGCCCCGGCCGCCCTCGATGACGATTCCCTGCCCGCGGCTGTTCTCCAGCACCAGGTTCTCGAAGCGCACGTGCGAGGCGCCGCGGCATCGGACCATCGGCCCGGTCAACAGCGAAACCTGGATGTGCGACCGCTCGAGCGGATACGGGGGCAGGAAATAGAGCACGCCGGCCGCCCGGTCGACGTAGTATTCGCCCGGCACTTCGATTTCCTCCAGCAGGTTCACCGCGTGGTAGTAGGTTTGCACGTTGGCGGGCGAGCCGGGCTGGGCCACGCCGTAATGCGAGGGGCCGTCGGTGGTGAATGTTCCCTTCTCCAGGTCGATTTCGGCGATGCGGATCGTGTCGTGCGCCCAGCTTACGCCCAGGATGCCCGAGATGAACAGCTCATCGGCTGTCACCCAGCGTTCGGCCCGCGGCGTGTTGTATTCGAACACGGCGGAACGGCCGTCCCGCTCGCCCCGTCGCGGAACGCTGCCCGACTCGTGCACTTTCCCCAACGGGATATGCCCCTCGTTGGGCCAGCGGGCGATCGTCTGCGGGCGGCCGTCGAGGAACAGTTCCAGGGGCGGGGGGATGCTCGGGCGGCCCCAGCCGCGCGGGCCGAATTGTCCGGTATCTTCAATGCCCAGCGCCCGCAGATCGACCCGGAGCACCCGGCCGCGGGCCGCGTCGGTCAGCCGGGCTTCGATGGCCGCGTCGGTGACCGGCTCGAAGGCGGCCGGGTCGAGCACGCCCCCGCCGTCGAGGTGCACGGTCTCGCCCTCGGCGGCGCGGTAAACGATCGGCCCGCCCTCGCGGCCCGAATCCTGCTCGTTCAACTCGAACGTGCCGGTTCGGAAATGCCTTCCTCCGCGCAGGACGATCTGCGCGCCCCCCTCGGGCAGGCCGTCCGCGGTACGCAATTCGCGCAACGCGTCGCGTGCCTTTTCCAGGGTACGAAACGGCTCCTCGCGCGTGCCGGCGTTCGCGTCGTCGCCGTCGGGGGCAACGAACAGCTCGACGCCCGGCGCGGGCCGAGCGAATAAGAGCAATCCGAGCAAGCTGATCAACACATAGGGGCGCGACATCGTCCGACCTCCGAGTTCGGTGGGATTGTTGGCTCGAACCGGGCCTTGATTTTTTTGGGTGCCAATTTTCCGGATTTCCACACTCGCCCCCCCACTTTGACCACTCCACCTGCGGGCTCGCCCCGCCGAAGCGTTGGTCCGCTGGCTACCACGGGGTCATTCGCCGCCACGCCACCTGCGGGCTTGCCCCGCCGGAGCGGTGGTCCGTTGGCTACCAAAGGGCCATGCGCCACCACGCCACCTGCGGGCTCGCCCCGCCGGAGCGGCGGTCCGTACGGATGCCCAAGCCTAACAGTTCGGACGCCGGATTGCAAGGTGAAAACAGGCCACTGGGAGAGGGGAGGTTGCTAGTTCCGGCGAGCAGGATATGGTATGGGATGTCCGCCAGGATTCCCTTGACGAGTACATCGAGAAGCTTTGCAAGAACGGCACCAACGGCTCCAAGCCGGCCACCGCATCCCGTAGGAGCGGCGCGTGATCGAGAACAACGCCGCTAAGGCCTGCTGATGAACTTTTTCCAGAACCTGAAGCTGCGAAATTCGCAAGCAGACGCGCTGTTGAACCAGTTGGCGCGGCAATGGGAGGGCGAGTTCGATCTGCTGTGCATGCTGCTGGCGAATTCGCTGGTGGTGCATACCGACGAAACGAGCTGGAGCATCAACAGCGTTTGGGCCTTTCTCACCGAGAAGGCCCGCGTGGTGCTTTTTGGCGTACACAAGGATGGGGCGACGCTGCAACAGATTCTCGATCCGGCGACGTTTGAGGGAATTGTCATCAGCGACGATGCCGCCGTGTATGCGAAGTTCACGCATTCGCAGAAGTGCTGGGCCCATCTGCTGCGCAAAGCGATCCATGGCGCGCGACGCCGCACGGTGATCGTGAGTGTGTTGGAATCGCTCCGTCAGTATCTTCCGGCGTATACGCTGAGGAGCGTGATTGAAACGGTCCCTCCGATCTGGAACAACTCGGCTGGATCCATCCGCAGGACGAGTCGTATACCGCTGGGGCTTTGGCTCCTTATCGGACTTCAACGCCCGGGTTGCGAGGCGTTCGTTCCTCACGCCTCTACACCCCGGGCTGACATTGGGCTGCGCCTTCGGACGAAAAGAGATCGTCACCTGATCCGCTATTACGGCTGGTACTCGAACAAGGCCCGCGATAGGCGCCGCAAGGCCGCGAAGGCGGACGCAGCGGAGCAGGCGCGCGCGGTCAAGCGGCGAGCCGCCGCAGGGCCCGGCCCCCAGCCGGGGCAGCCAGACGTGGGCCATGCTCATCAAGGGGGTGTACGAGATCGACCCGCTGACAACACCCGCTGGCGTGCACCCCCTTGACTTTCCATCTTTTCCCGTCTACCCTTGAGTTCCATGGGACAAGCATTTTCCTATCCTTCACCGGTGCCGGTGCCGGTGCCGCCGAACGCCCTTTGTGCCGGCGCAACCATCCCTGACGCCGCCTCGACGGCTCCCGGGGCATTGTGCAAGGTAACACGTGTAGGGAGCATCTTCCGCGCGGAACCTTCTCGCCGCAATGCTCGTGGAACGCCACACGGTGCCAGCATTGCCGTGGCCCCCATGCAAGCCCCCTAAGACCCCATGTTGCCGTGCCCGGTCTCCGGGGGGGGCCGTGCAGGGAAAATGGGCACGCCGCCCTTTCCTGCCTGGCCCCCTTCACCCCCCAGTTTTCCCGGTTGTCTTTGTGGTATAGGTGCGGAAACGAATTTGCCGATTACGTAATGTGGGCCGGCCCATCGAGGCCGAGAATCTCAACCAAAAGGATCACCATGAGCTGCGGCTGCGAAAACGATACCCCCGTGCAGAAGGCCCGATCGCAATGCCCCCATCCATTGGGCAGCAAGGCTCGGGTGCTCTTGGCCAGCGTCTTCGGTCCCTGGGCTCAGGATGATGAATACGGGAGCCGGAGTATCAACCCTATGGAGCTGTGGCACAATCAGGTGACACGGGTTCAAGGGCCGTTTTCCGTACGCATGTTCAATCGGTCGTGGGGGCTGATGCTCATCCAGGCCAACATCCAGGCGCCTTGCACCTTACTGGATTTTCCGCGGCTGGAGCGGTTCATCGAAGAGATCCGAACCAAGCGTTACGACGTGGTCGGGATCGGCAGCATCACAATCAATCTGCTGAAGGTCAAGAAAATGTGCGAGCTGGTGCGGCATTACCTTCCAGAGGCAACGATCGTCGTTGGCGGTCACATTGCGAACATGCCTGACCTTCGCGAACGGATCGACGCCGACCACATTGTCCGCGGCGAGGGAGTGCGCTGGTTCCGCCGTTTTCTGGGAGAGGATCCCGGGCAGCCGGTAAGTCATCCTCAGATTCAAACCGGCCATGGCACCCGTATGCTGGGAAGAACCCCCAAAAGTGCGCCCCAGGAGCAGACCGCCACGCTCATTCCCTCGGTCGGCTGCCCGCAAGGCTGCAATTTTTGCATTACCTCGGCCATGTTCGGCGGCAAGGGGAAGTTCGTCAATTTCTATGAGACCGGCGACGAACTCTTCGACATCATGTGCCAGTTGGAAACGTCGATGAACGTCCGGTCCTTTTTCGTCATGGACGAGAACTTCCTCATGTACCGGGCCCGCGCGTTACGGCTGTTGGAGCTGATCGAGACACACGACAAGGCATGGAGTTTGCAGGTATTCAGTTCCGCCAAGGTTCTTGACTCTTATACCATGGAGCAGCTCGTCTCGCTTGGGCTTTCCTGGGTATGGGTCGGGCTGGAGGGGGAGGAGAGCCGGTACACGAAACTGTCCAAGGTTGACACGTTCGGCCTGGTGCGCAAGTTGCGGTCGCACGGCATTTCCGTTCTGGGGTCGACCATCATCGGCTTGGAGAATCACACGCCGGAGAACATTGACCGGGTCATCGACCACGCGGTGCGGCACGATTCCGACTTCCACCAGTTCATGCTGTATACGCCGCTGCCCGGCACGCCGCTTCACACCGAACTCTCCGCGGCCGGCCGAATGAAAGGCGAGCGCGAAGCGCCGTCGCATGACCACCACGGACAGTTTCGTTTCAACTACCGGCATTCCCACATCACCGACGGCCAGGAGACCGAGTTTCTCTTGCGGGCCTTTCGTCGTGACTTTGAGGTCAACGGCCCCAGCGTGCTCCGCAGAATCTGGACCATGCTCCAGGGGTGGAAGCGTTACAAGAACCACCCGGATCAGCGGATTCGGGACCGGTATGCTCGCGAATCGCGTGAGCTGCTTCACCCGGGCACGGCGGTCGTGGCCGGCGCGAAGGCCTATTATCGCAAGACGCCGAAGCTTCACGCGAAATTATCGGCCTTGCTGGACGAACTTTGCGAAGAGTTTGGCCCACGCGCGCGCCGGGCGGCTGACCTGGCAGGATCCTACGTCTTGGAGGACCTGTACCAAGAAGCGCAACGGTTAGCCGAGGGCTGGACCTACGAACCACCCACATTCTACGACCAGCAGCCTTGCCTGCCGCCCATTGTGCCGGCTTGCCCGGGATCGGGGATCACCATTCGCGCTGATGGGCGAGAAAAGGGGACGGGAGTGGGGTGTTCACTTTGTGCGAGTCAAGGCCAACTGGTTTGATCCCGTTCTTGTTCCGCCTGGGGCAGTGGAGAAAGCCTTGGCAGGGCGCTGGACAACGGCGACGGTTCGGGTAATGGGGGAACGCTTGGCCCGTTGGGCCGGACCTGGGTGTATTCAAACGCCTTCCCAGGGCGTTGCCCTGGCTGGACGAACAAGAGGCCTTCGGCCAATAGGAAAGCACGACGCCCCCACCGACCCCGCGGTGGCGTAGTGCATGTGTAGCCACTAGAGCGTGCAGAAACGGAAGAGCCAGTTTTTTTGCTAAGGTTTCGCCTGCGTCCGCGGTTATGTTGTAGGGGAAAGGTGCGCTTCGAGAATGTGAGCGACCACGCCCCCTACAGGCAGTACATCA
>SKJM01000080.1 GCA_007122045.1 Planctomycetales bacterium
ATGCCCAGTGGCCGAAGCTTGTCGACCTGTGCGCCCTCCCACCCTTGAACGGGTTGATGGAGAAGCGCGCCGGCGCGCTGATTGACATCGACCGCGAGGCCCTGGAAGCCCGCATGCGCGACTACTTCGACCCGGAACTGCCGTGGGACGAGTACAAGGCCCGGCAAACCGCGCTGACGGAAAATGCGGCGGGGTTCGTGCCGCGGGAATCGCGCGAAAAGGCCGTTCGCGCAGAATCGTTCGACATCGCCAATTTGTGCCGTTACTCGCTACGGCCGTTCGACACCCGATGGTGCTACTACACCCAAGTGAACCCCATTTGGAACCGGGCTCGCCCCGCTTTGTGGGCGCAATTGTGGGAGGGCAACGTGTTCCTCATGGCGCGGCCGGCCGGGGTGGCGGCGCCGGAGGGGACGCCGCTGTGCTTCACGCGCGCCCTGGGCGACAACGACGCGCTGCGCGGCCACGCCTACTATATTCCGCTGCGCGTGCAAGACAGCCATCGGCTCCAGAAGCCGGCCGAGGCCACGCTGTTCGCCGCCCTGGGCGACAAGCCGCTCGCCGACGAGCCGGTGGCGAACCTGTCGCCGGAGGCGCGGCGATATCTGAAGGCCGTCCGGCTCCGCAACCCGGACGACGCGAATGCGGCCGCGCTGGTATGGCTGCACGCGCTGGCCATCGGCTACAGCCCGGCGTACCTGACGGAAAATGCCGACGGCGTCCGCCGCGATTGGCCCCGCATTCCGCTGCCGGCCACCCGCAAGGCGTTGGAAGCTTCGGCGGCCCTGGGCGGGCAAATCGCCGCCCTGCTCGATACGGAATCGGAAGTGCCCGGCGTAACGTGCGGAACCTTGGGCCCGGCGTTTCGGACCATCGGCATCATCGCCAAGGTGGGCGGCGGCCAGTTGGACGCGGCCGGCGGCCACTTGGCCGTAACCGCCGGCTGGGGCCACTTCGGCAAAGCCGGCGCCGTCATGCCGGCCAAGGGCACGCTCACCGAACGCGCGTACAGCAAAGAAGAAGAGGCGGCCCTCGATGCCGAAGCGGCCCTGGGCGGCCTGACGGCCGATGACGCCCGCCAGCTACTGGGAGAACGGACCTTCGACGTGTACCTCAACGGGACCGCGTACTGGCGAAATATCCCGCAGAATGTTTGGCAGTATTACATCGGGGGGTATCAGGTCGTCAAGAAATGGCTGAGCTACCGGGAACTGGAAATCCTCGGCCGGGCGCTGAAGCCCGAGGAAGCCCGCGAGGTGACGAACATCGCCCGGCGGCTGGCGGCCATCGTCCTGCTGCAATCGAAGCTCGACGCGAACTACCGCAATGTGAAGGATGCCGCATACGACTGGCCCACCGCTTGATATTCGAGACACCCGATGGCTGGTGAGGAAGCGATGCGACAGGTTGCCCGACGTATTGGATGTGGCAACGAATAGCCTATGTGCACTTGGCCGCAACGGTGGTTGAAGGCGCAGTCATCACCGATATATGCCGCAAAGTCTTGGCTTGTTTGTCCCCACCCGACATCGTCATGAATAATCCGCCTCAGCCTCCTCCTTCTTCGTCGAGTTCGAGTTGTGGGCCCGTGGCCGGCCATTCGGCGTGAAATTGTCCGTCGGCGGTGGCTTGCCCGGTCACGGCCAGGTAGGTCACCACGTGCAATAGGGCGAAAAAGGGGCCGACAACCAGCAGCCCCATACAGCAGGTGAGCACCGCGACGGCGATCGTCAACAGCCCCGCCAGCAGGTTGATCGCCAGGAAGGTGAGCTTGTTGCCCTCCATCACGCGCTTCGAGAGTTGTAACGACTCGAGAACGCCCACGTTCCGGTCGATGATCAGGTAGTCGTACTGGAAAAACATCAGCGAGGCGATGATGCCGGGGATAATCAGGAAAAAGAAGCCGACGACGACCACCAGCGCGAAAAGGATCGTCCCGCCGATGACGCGCCAGAAATAGGGCCCGCCGGTGAAAATGTCGGTGAACGACGCCGGCTGCCCGCGCAGGACCTTCAGAAGAAAGATCGTCTGGCCGATGTACAGCCAGTAACTGAACGCCTGGCTGGCCAGGAGCGTGAGCCACCAGACGCCGATCGTCACCACCCGATCGCCCGTCAAGGCGGCCAACTCGTCGATGATCGTGGCCACCACACCCCCTGCGAAGCCCATTGCCATCACGGCCACCAATACCGGCAGGATCGTCTCCCAGTGCCGGGCGAAGAGGCGCCACGTGCGGCTGTAGATGTCGGGCAGGTCGATGCGGGTGGGCACGATGGCGCCAAGTTGCACGGCGTAGGGCGTTTCAGGGGCCGCGTCCACCGCCGGCGAAGCGTAGGGATTGACGTCGCGCTCGGCATCGGCCGCCGGCGGCTGTTGGAAAGGCGGCGGTCCCGCCTCCTCCGGGCCGGGAATGGCCATGGTGTTGGCGCACGCGGGACATTGGGCTGTCCGGCCTGCCGAATCGTCGGGCGTGCGGAGCAGGCGGCCGCACTCGGGGCAGCGAAATTCAATGGGCATGGCGGGGCGTCCTGGGGTTATGACTACGGCACGATTCCGGCGCACGCGTTGGAGTCCCGGCTTCAGCCGGTGCAAGACAATACTGCGCGGGGTAGGCTTCCAGGTAAGTTGGCGGAACGACAGGCTGGAAGCCTATCCCACGGGATGACAGGCTGGAAGCCTATCCCACGCGCCGGCTCGCGTGATTCTGGCATCCCTCCCAGGCCCCGTCAATCCCCCCCGCAGCACTCGCAAAACTTGACACCTCCCGGCACCGGTGCCACAATACCAGGCCGTGCGAAGGTCCCGTGGGAACGGCCGCCGACGAAGGCGCTGTAATGCAATAACGCGACCGGATTGCAGGATGGACATTCTTGTCCGTCGCGGGCTTGACGGGCTGGAAAGCCCATCCGACTCGCAGAATCGCACCAGTTGTTTTGGCACACATCCTGCGTGTGAAGATCAGCAGCATGAAACGACCCTACCCCGTCCGACAGTTCTTGCACACGTGGCGAACGCTTTCCTGGCTCGGCGCGCTCGCCGCCTTGCTGACGGCGCCGGCCGCCCACGAGGTTGGCGCCCAGGAAAGGCGGCCGGTCCGGGTCGAAGGCGTCGAGGAAGGCGCGATCTACTTCGAGCCGGTGGCGCCGGTGGTCGTCGTACCCGACGACTTCACCCTTGAGGCGAAAGAACTCAACGGGAAACCCTACGACGGCAGCGAGATCGCCCAACAGGGCCTGCACACGCTCCGGGTCACCGCATCCGACGGGGAGGGGCGGGCGGTCTGCTCGACCACCCGGTTCTTTGTCCTCGACCCCGAGGAGCGCGGGCCCGAATATACCGTCGAGATCGTCCGCTACCACGTGGAACGCCTGGCCGAGCACCCCAACGTGGCGCCCACCGCCAGCGCCGACGAACGCCTGGTGCTGGGAAGGTCGCGCGGATGGCCGGAAGACCCCGAGATTCCCGCCCACGACCTTTACGGCTTCCAGATCACCGATCCCGGCCCGGAGGGGCCGAAACTCCAGGTGGTGCTGGTCAGCGGGAACCACCCGCGCGAACACACCGGCAATTGGGCGCTGCACGGGGCCCTCGATTTTCTGCTCACCGACGATCCGCGCGCCGAGGACCTCCGCCGGTGGGCGGTCTTTTTCGCCTACCCCATGGTGAACCCCGACGGCCGGTACGCGCTCTCGGGACGCTCCAACCCCGAAATGCAGGCGGAAAAGGTCAGCGACCACAACCGGGTGTGGAACACGTCGGGGCGTTTTTCGACCATCGATGCTTTTGCCGAGGCGATCCGAACCGATACCGGCGGAACCGCCGACTACCTGTTCGACTTCCACTCGGCCGGCAGCACCTTCTTCTTTGCCGACGCCGGCATGATGGGCAGTCCCTACGCCCACGCCATGACGGCACGCGAACCGGACGTCCGGCCCCGCCGCAGCGACGGGCAGCCCGGCATGATCCGCATTTGGGCGATGAGCGAGGAAGGGCTCAACACGCCCTTCGCCTACACGCCCGAACTGGCGGGAAGCGAAAGCGCGAAGCGTTCGATGGCGATCGGCCGCTCCTACATGCTCGTGTTCCACGACCTGATCACCGGAAGCGCCGCGCTGGCCGCCGCCGCCGAGATCTTAGAGCAGGACCGCGACCCGGTGTTCGGTGAGGCGTACCGGCGCCGGATCCCCGGGCTGAAAGAGAAGTTGGAGGACGTTCTGGCCGGCGGCGACGCACCGGTCGACCGGACCCTCGACGCCGTGTACGAACTGTACTGGGGAATCAACGACTACCGGGCGTCGGTCGATCTGACCGCGGAAGCCGAGGAACGGACGGCGTCGGCGCAGCGCCTGCTGGAGCAACCGGGGTTGACCTTCGGCATCTGGCTGCAAGAAGCCCTGTCGGAGCGGATGGGCGAACTGGCGGCGGCTCTCGCAGATCCCGCCGCGGAAAACGACGCGGTCCGGACACAAACGGCGAAGCTCGCCGGCGCGATGGACGACTTCCGGCACGCCGAGGCGGCCGAAGCCGTCGTGTCACTCGCCTCCGAGGCTCTCGGCGAGGCGCATGAGGGCTTCGGCCGGCTTTATCAAGACGCCGTGGCACGGCGCCGCGAATGCCTGGTCGAGCGGCTCGGGACCCCCGGTACGAAGCTCGAGCCAATACGGCAGGCGAGTGAAGCGCTGGACCGGTCCCTTGCCTCGTTCTGGCGGATTCGCGGCGAAAGCCCCTTCCCGCCCGTGCGTCCCGTTCAACTCGCCGGCGTCCCGAAAGTGCTGGAACTCGGCACGCGGTCGGATTGGGAGGACGGCTTCCTGGTGAATGTCGAAGCGGAAGACGGCGGTCTCGCCCTCGCCGATCGGCCGGCGCTCCGATTCGGCGGCGACGGCGACTACGTGGAAACCGGGTTTCATCCGGGCGAATCGAACCTCGGGCAGCGGTTCACTTGGGAGTTCTGGAAAAAGTACCGCCGGTTCGCCAACAACACCGGTTCCTCCGGCGCCGCCGGCACCACGCCGAGGTTCTACACGCAGTTGACCGACTCGGACGGCGGGCTGCGCACCGCCATCGGCGACAGCTACTGGACTTCCGCCACGCTCGAAGAGGAGGGCCGGTGGTACCATATCGCCATCGTGTTCGACGAGGGAGAGGTGCGAACCTACGTCGACGGCGAGCTGCGCGACACCCGGGCGGGCGTGAAGTTCTCCAGCGAGAGCCCCAGCCCGCTGGCCATCGGAAAAGGCTACGGAGAGCGCTGGCTTGACGGGTATTCCCGGGAACACCGCATTTGGAACACGGCCCGCTCCCAAAGCGAAATCCGCCGCGACCGGCACCGCCGGTTGGACGGCAGCGAGGAGGGCCTGATCGGCTACTGGCGGCTCGACGAAGGGGAAGGCGATACGGCCGCCGACCGGACCGCGGCGGGCAACCACGGCACGGTGGCGGGCGCACGCCGGCGGCGCCGCGCGGTGCCCGGCTACCGAATATCCCAGCCAATCGCGCTGGCCGACGACTTGGCGGTGGGCGAAGTCGTCCTGAATTGGGAGACCGCCGAGGAGGCGGACGACGACGCCGGCGTGGCCTTGCTGGCCGGCCTCAGCGACGACGAAACGGTCTTGCCCGAACGGTGGCACGAGGCGACCAACGGCTGGCCGCTTGCCCTGGTGGAGGAGGGAGCCGCGTGGGCGGGCTCGTGCCTGTGGGTCAAGCAGCGACTCTCGCCCCGAGAGTCGGACGCTCCGGTCGTGCTGCGGCGCCTCAGCGTCCAGGTCCGGTAGAAATGATGCGATGTTGACCTCGGATGTCTTGCGCATGGATAAATATACCAGCAAAAGTCGCGGTGCGCTAGTATTTCTATCCACTTTCCACTAGGAAGTCAAGAGAGGTCGTAACCCCCACTTTGGAACTCTGTCTCCCGTCGGCTTCGGTTCGGAGTCCGGCCTTTGGGTCACGTCCACCGCCAGACCTCTTTCGGCCACTCAAGCAATAACCGCCGTTCGTCACGGGATTCGGACGTGGCCGAGTGAGAGCCAGCCGGGCGCGGAGGCGTCTTGGGTTCGGTTGGC
>SKJM01000184.1 GCA_007122045.1 Planctomycetales bacterium
GCACCTGGAAGCCGTGAGCCCAAGAGTTTCCATCTTCTGGCTCCTGCTGGCCGCCGCCGCCCTCGTTCGCATTGGCGTGTTGGCGGCCGTGCCGGACGCGCTGGCGGCCGATCCGGACGGCTACCGCGAACTGGCGGAAAACGTGGTGGAACATGGCGTCTTCGGGCATGGCCGCGTTCCGACGGCATACCGCCCTCCCGCGTATCCGCTGCTGCTGGTTCCGTTTGTGAGTGCGGGCGCAGGCGCACCCGTGGCCATGGGCGCGTTGCACGTGGCGCTCGGACTGGCGACGGTGGGGCTTACCTTTGCGCTGGCACGCCGGGCCGGCATGCGCGACGTGCCGGCCGCCTTGGCTGGCGGACTCGTCGCGCTCGACCCCATCCTGCTGGCACAGTCGACCCTGGTGATGAGTGAGACCCTGGCCGCGTTGCTGGTTGTGTTGGGCATTTACCTGGCCCTTCCGTTCCTTGGGCCAAATGTAGTAGGCACACGCCGTGTGCCGTCCCTATCAAGAAAACCACCCGCCTCCGAAACCAGAACACTCATTTCCCGCTTCGAGCGATGGACGCGCCGCCCCGGTGGCGCCGCACTCACCGGCGCCGCCTGGGGCGCCGCGGTGCTGTGCCGGCCCGCATTGCTGGCCTTCGCCATCCCGGCGGCCGTGGTTCTGCCGTGGCTCACGGGGCGGGTGGGGGGCGGATTGCCGGCAGGACGCGGGCGGGAAGTAGTGCGAACCTGCGGCGCCATGCTTGCCGGACTGATCGTGGTCATCAGCCCGTGGATCGTACGCAACCACCTGGTCATCGGCCGCCCCACGCCCGCCACGACGCACGGCGGTTACACGCTCTTGTTGGGCAACAACCCGTTCTTCTACCACCACCTGCGCACCGGCCGTTGGTTCCACGCATGGCGCGCCGAGCCGTTCCACGTTTGGTGGCGCCGGGAACTGCGGGCCGACGATTTGATCGAGCCGGCCGCCCATTCGATCGAGCACGCTCACAACATGATCGAGCCGCCCGCCATCCATGACGACGCCGCGCCGCCGCTGCGGTTCCGCTCACCGGAGGCCGAATTGCAGGCCGACGCCCTGGCGTACCGCCACGCCTTCGCCTCCATGCTCCGGCAGCCGGGCATGTTCGCGTGGTCGTGCCTGGTGCGGGCGGGCCGCTTCTGGTCGCCGGTACCCTTCCAAGTATCGCCCGAGGAGAGCCCCCTGCGCCGCGCCGCCCGCCGGGGCGTGGCCGCGTGGTATGTGGTCGTCGTTTCGCTGGCGGCGATGGGGTTGCGCTGCGCGTCTTCCACACGCCGCGCCCGTCGCAACGTATTGCTTTGCAGCCTGCTGCTGGCGGCCACCCTCACGGCCGTACACACGTTCTATTGGTCGAACCTTCGCATGCGCGCCCCCCTGATGCCGCTGGTAGCCCTCGCCGCGGCCGAAGGAGCAACGAGCCTGCGGCGGCGCGGGCATTGACGCGGCACCAGCGAAAGGGGCTAAGCAACATTGGCGTCGATGTCTAAACCAAAAGTTTCCGCGAAAATCGAGCCTGACTCTTTGTGGGGCAAGCCTGGGTGGATGGTTCCGGCCGCGTGGTATGTGCGCATCCACCGTAGCGTGGCGTGGGCTTTGACTCCAGAGTTCCGTCCGTTGGGTGGGCTTGGACTTCCTCTTGGGCATGAGCATTGCCTCCTTCACCACAGACATGCCACTTGTAAGTCTTGCACTGTTCTATCCCGTCCCGACCAGCGGTCGAACCCCATCCACGCGGAAGTGAACGAGGAACCGGGGCTCATCGTCCTCGCACACCTCGGGCATGGAGCGCCGCCGCAGGGCCCGGATCTTCTCGGGGTCGGTCTCTTCCCGCAGCCGGGTCAGCGACAGCCGCTTGCCCGCGTACTCCGGGCCTTCCTCGATGAACAAATAGGCCGCGTGGGGATTGGCCTGCACGTTGGCGTGCGAGAGCCGGTCGGCCATGATGACGGCCAGAGTGCCGTCGTCGTCGGGGTCGAGGAAGTGCGGGCGTGCGTAAACCGCCGCGTTCACCCTGCCGTCGGCGTCGGCCGTGGCCAAAACGCCCACGCCCCGGGTGTTCTCGAAATACTCGCTCAGTTTCATGATGTTCCTTTCCCGTGTTTAATTCCATGGATGGGGCGATGGATAAACATTCGCCGAAACCGGTTCCATTCGTGGCTCGCCCTGTTGGAGTTCACGCTTTAGCGTGCCTGGTATTGTATCACGCTTGGTTCGCACGCTAAAGCGTGGCCCCCAACAGCGGTAGTTGCCGCCCGGCCATGACGGGTTCGGCGAACGTTCACGGTAAAGCCTCCTCAGCCGGCGCCTTCCCCAGGCCCATCCGGCTCGCCTTCATCGTGCACAACCACCGGAAGCTCGACGGCTAGGGCGGTGCCTTCGCCGGGTTTGCTTTGCACACGGCACTTGCCGCCCAGCACCCGCGCGCGCTCCCGAATCCCCCGCAGGCCGTAGCCGGTGTCGGGAATGGCGTGGGGATCGAAGCCGGTGCCCGAGTCGTGGATTTCAATCCGTACTCGACTGCCACGCTGCCGCAGGCGAATGTGAACCTCCTCGCTTTTGCTGTGCTTGCGGGCGTTGGACAGCCCTTCCTGCACGATTCGGTAGATGGCGTTCTCCAGAATGGGAGCCAGCCGGTGGAACCTCACCTTGCTATGAAACTCGATGCGTGGCGCTGAGGCCGTGCTCCACTCGCCCACCAAGTGGGCGATGGCCGCCACGATACCCGATTCGTCGAGAATCGGCGGCCTCACCCCGCTGATCAGCCGCCGGGCCTCGAGGTGCGCCTGGCGCAGCAGGGTCATCCCGGCGTGGAAAGCGTCGGCCGCCTGCTGGGGCTCGCTGCCGCGCAGGTGCTCGAACGTCTGGAACTGCATAACGGCGCCCGCCAGGTGCTGAGCCAGTCCGTCATGAATATCGTAGGCGATCAGTTGCCGCTCGTGGTCGCTCGCCCGCAACATGTGTTTCAGGGTGCGCCGCTCCTGCCGCAAGGCCTCGTTCGCCCGCTTGCGCTCGGTGATGTCGCGGAAGAAACCGGCCACACACGGTCGGCCGTTGTAGGTGACCGCGTGGCTGGCGATGTCTGCGTGCAGCATGCCGCCGTCCTTCCGGATCACCCGCCATACGGCGTGGCCTGGACTCCGCCCCTCCGCCCGTGCTCGAAGGCGTTCCACGATGGCGGGCATCGCCTCGGCGGGGTGGATGTCTGCAAGCGACATCGAAAGCAGCTCGGCCTCCGGGTACCCGAGCATCCGGCAGATCGAGGGGTTCGCCCTCACAATACGCCGGGTTTTGAGATCCACAATCAGCAGGCCGTCGAACATGCCATCGTAGATGGCTTGAAGCTGTTCATTGGCCTTGCTCAACTCGGCGGTACGATCCTTGACTTTCGCTTCCAGCTCATCGCGGGCCTGCTGCAACACTTCCTCCGCCCCCTTCTGGACGGTGATGTTCCGCGAGACAGTCATCACCGAGGTCACCTGCCCCCTGGCGTCGTGGAGGGGGATCAGGTGCACGTTGAGCCACACGACCTCGGGCCCGAACTGGAAGCGTTCATCCTCCTGGAATGCTTCGCCCGTCCGGCAGACCCGCTCGATGCGTTCGACGTGCTTGGCGGCCACCGGCGGCGGGAAGAGGTCCTGCTGGCGCTTGCCGACAATCTCGTCGGGGGACAACCCGATCTGCAGTGCGGCGGCTCGATTGGCGTATCGCAGCGTGCCGCTGGGGTCCGTGACGGCGATGATGTCGTCGGTCGACTCGGCCAGGAGGCGGTAGCGGGCTTCGCTTTCGGCCAGCGCGGCTTCCGCGTGCTGGTTTCGCTCGAGTTGGGCTTCCGCTTCCGCAAGCCGGCGCTGCAGGGCAGCGAGTTCCCGGAGCAGTTCTTCTGGTGTCCTGTCTTGATCGTTCATGCGGAACGTTTCGCGGAAGTTGTCGTCGCTGGGGCAAGAGTGAAGGGTAGTCGTATTCTACCCAATGTCGTCATCCTCCGCGAGGGGCGCCGGGCGATTTAATCGCGATTTCCATGAGGGGGCTCCTCGCAAGCGACGAGCCCCGCCTTTGGGTGGAGCGGTGTGGCTCCACTTCGCCCTCAGCATCGTTTCTTCCGAACCGGGCTTGCATGCCGGCCCGATCGAACCGGCGGCCGGCGCCCCCGGGCCGATGCGAGGCGTTTGACCCGCCACAACCGCTTGTGGTAGACTCGCATCCGTTCCGGTAGCCGGTCTGCCGGTGCCGACGACGCATGCCCGCCGTATAGGAGGTAACAACCATGCAGCGATCGTTCAATCGTCGTACGTTTCTCGGGTCGACCGCGGCAAGCGGTCTGGCCTTGGGGCTTTCGCGCCGCACGTGGGCCGCCGAGGACGGCCCCGGCCGGCGGCTCCGTCTTGGGGTGATGGGGCTGAGCCGGGGGGCGTCGCTCGCCCGGCAGTTCGCCCGGCGGCCCGGCGTCGAGGTGGCCTACGTGTGCGACGTGGACCGCAACCGTACGCGGCAGGCCGTCGCGTCCATCGAGGAGATTGCCGAGAAGGCGCCGCAAGGAGTGACCGACTTCCGCCGCATCCTCGACGACCGCGACGTCGACGCGCTGGTCGTCGCTACGACGAACCACTGGCACGCCCCGGCCACGATCCTGGCCTGCGCGGCGGGCAAGCACGTTTACGTGGAAAAGCCCGGCAGCCACAACCCCCGCGAGGCCGAACTGATGGTGGCCGCGGCCCGCAAGCACGACCGCAAGGTCCAGATGGGTGTGCAGCGCCGCAGTTGGCCGGTGCTTCAGGAGGCCGCCCAGCGTCTCCGCGAAGGGGTCGTCGGCGAGGTCCGTCTCGTCCGGGGATGGTACAACAACCTGCGGGGGCCCATCGGGCCCGTCCGGCCGGCCGAGGTCCCCGAATGGCTCGACTGGGACCTGTGGCAGGGGCCTGCCGCCCGGGTGCCGTATCGGAGCAACATCGTCCATTACAACTGGCACTGGTTCTGGCACTGGGGCAACGGCGAGATCGGCAACAACGGCGTCCACGCGCTCGACCTGTGCCTGTGGGGCGTGGAGACGTCGCCGCACCCGCGGCAGGTGACCTCGGGCGGCGGCCTGTACTTCATCGACGACGACCGCGAGACACCCGACAGCCAGGTCGTCACGTTCGACTACGGCGACCGGATGGTCACCTGGGAGGGCCGCAGTGCTCACCTTCGCGGCCTCGAGGGCCAGCGATTCGGCGCCGCCTTCTACGGCACCGAGGGGACGCTGGTGATGCGCGGCACCGGCTACACCATCTACGCGATGCGCGACCAGCTTGTCGAAGAGAAGGATGGCAGCGGCGGCGACACGGCCCACCTGGACAATTTCCTGGCCGCCATCCGCGATGATGAGCCCCTGAATGCGGAAATCGAGAGCGGGCAGCGCGCCGCGATGCTGTGCCACCTGGGCGCCATGGCGCACCGCACGGGCCGCGCCTTGCACTGCGACCCCCAAACCGCCCGCATCCTCGACGATGCCGGCGCCATGGCCCTGTGGACCCGCGAGTACGCGCCCGGCTGGGAGCCGGAGGTGTAAGGCCGATGACGGACGGCCGTTTTCCGGCAGGGTATGTGCACGTAGGATGGACATTCCTGTCCGTCATCGGCGCGACGGCCACGAATTGCTGACGGACAGGAATGTCCATCCTACCTTGTGGCCACCTACGTTCCACCCTCGTTCACGACTTGAAGGAGCCGACCGATGACCAAAGTATCCCGTCGCAGTTTTCTGGCCGGGGGCGTGCTCGCCGCCGGCGCCGCCGCGTGGAGCGGCCGGAGGGCCTTCACGGCCCCACTCACCTCCCGAGGCCCTCGAAGCGGCACCGACCTGGTCACGTTAGGCCGGACGGGCATCCGGACGTCGCTGGTGGGCCTGGGAACGGACGAACACGTGTTGCGCCGCACGAAGGACTTCCACCGGGTCGTGCGGCACGCCATCGACCGCGGCCTGCGGTTCATCGACACGGCCGACACCTACGGCAGCCACGTCCTCCTCCGCGAGGCGCTGC
>SKJM01000044.1 GCA_007122045.1 Planctomycetales bacterium
CCGTTCGACGCCGATCGGGCACGCGAACACCAGGAGGCGTGGGCCGAGCACCTCGGCCTGCCCGTCGAAACGACCAACGACATCGGAATGGTGTTCGTGTTGATCCCGCCCGGGGAATTTACGATGGGCTCACCCGAAGCCGACCCGGCCGCGCGAACCTCGGAGATGCCGCAGCGCGTCGCGCACATCACGCAGGCCTTTTATATGGGGAAGTACCCGGTCACGCAGGAGCAGTGGGTGGCGGTCATGGGCCGGAATCCCAGCTATTTCAGGTTCAAGGGCTGCTCTTCCGAGTTCAATCGCTGCACCAAGCCGGTCGAATCGGTCGCCTGGGTCGATTGCCAGGAGTTCATGCGGAGGCTGAACGAGATACAGGAAAGCAACGAGGACCGCCTGTTCCGGTTGCCCACGGAAGCCGAATGGGAGTATGCCTGCCGGGCCGGCTCGACCACGCGCTTCCACTTCGGCGACGAGGTGGACGACCTGGGCCTTTACGCCTGGCACGGCGAGAACTCAGGCGGGCGCACCCAACCCGTGGGTCTCAAGAGGCCCAACGCATGGGGGCTGCACGACATGTATGGAAACGTGTGGGAGTGGTGCCACGATTGGTTCGACCGCTTCTACTACGACGACGCGCCGTTCGAGGACCCGGTAGGACCGGACACCGGACGGCGTCGCGTCCTGCGCGGCGGATCGTGGAGCTACGGCGGCTATCCCCACCACTTCCGGTCCGCCGCCCGCTACCTCGGCGAACCCTACCACCGCCGCCTCAACACCGACGGCTTGCGCGCGGTCTGGACGATCCCCCCTCCTTGAGCAAACGCTTCCTTATTCGATCCGACAGCGAGCGTGGCGGCGGCCTCGGAATCGGTCGGCGCGAAATCTATACCAGCATCTCGCGGAACTGGTCGAACAGGTAGTGGCTGTCGTGCGGGCCGGAGGAGGCTTCCGGATGGTACTGGACGCTGAAGGCGGGCGCGCTGCGGTGCCGGATGCCTTCGACCGTGTCGTCGTTGAGGTTCAGGTGGGTCACCTCAAGGTCGGGGGGGAGCGCGTCGGCATCGACGGCGAAGCCGTGGTTCTGCGTGGTGATTTCCACCCGGTTGGTGGCGCAGCGGAGGACCGGCTGATTGGCCCCGCGGTGGCCGAACTTGAGTTTGTACGTCCGCGCGCCGCACGCAAGGGCCAGGAGCTGATGGCCCAGGCAGATGCCGAACACCGGCTTCTTGCCCAGCACGCCGCGGATGCAGCGCTGGGCGTAGTCGAGCGGCTCGGGGTCGCCCGGGCCGTTGGAAAGGAACACGCCGTCGGGCTGCAAGGCGAGCACATCGTCGGCCGTGGCGGTGCCGGGCAGCACGGTCACCCGGCAGCCCATGCCGAACAGGTGCCGGCCGATGTTCCACTTCATGCCATAGTCGAGGGCGACCACGTGGGGGCTTGAGTCTTTCTTGGCCGCCGCCCTCCTTTCCCGTTCCGGCCCGAGCCAGGGACTGAGCGGTTCGACCCAGGAGATCGGCTCCTTGGGCACCACCTCGCGCACGAGGTCGCGGCCGACCAGCCCGGGGCAGGCCTTCGCCTTGGCCACCAGGCGCGCGTCGTCGAGGTCGTCGGTGGAGAGCACCCCCCGCATCGCGCCGTGGATGCGCAGCCGGCGGACCAGGGCCCGGGTGTCGATGCCCTCGATCGCCACGATGCCGGCGGCGCGCAGGTAGTCGTCCAGCGTGCCGCTGGCGCGGAAATTGCTCACCCGCCGGCTCTGCTCGC
The DNA here is from genome assembly GCA_007122045.1 of Planctomycetales bacterium. Lineage (GTDB taxonomy): Bacteria > Planctomycetota > Planctomycetia > Pirellulales > Thermoguttaceae > PWXP01. The sequence continues at coordinate 1,765 of SKJM01000044.1, forward strand.
GCACGATGAAGCCGGCCGGGTGCGGCTTCCAACTCTCCACGTCCTCCTCGTTCACGCCGTAGTTGCCGATTTCGGGGTACGTCATGGCGACGATTTGGCCGTGATAGCTCGGGTCGGTGAGGATTTCCTGATAGCCGGTCATCGAGGTGTTGAAGCACACCTCGCCGTCGACCTCGCCTGCGGCGCCGAAGTGTTCGCCGGTGAATACGGTGCCGTCCTCGAGGGCAAGCTTCGCTGTTTTCGGCATGGGGATTGTGTTCCTCGTGTTGGTCTTCTAAAGTGTGCGCCGGTTGCAGGTCGATAGGGCCTATATGGCTGCGGGTCTCCGAGAGCGGCTGGAAAGCCGGGCTCGGGCAGCCTACCATGAGGGCTCCTGTACCGGCGAGCAGGAGCCCTCCCTTTTTTAACCCTTCAGGCAGCGGCCGATTTGGCGGATGGCCTGCCGGAGGCGTTCTTCGTTCTCGACCAGGGCCATCCGCACGTAACCTTCGCCGGCTTGTCCGAACCCGCCGCCGGGGCTCACCGCCACGTCGCCCTCCTTCAAGAGCTTCATGGCGAATTCGATGGAGGTCATTCGGGCGGCCCAGTGTTGGGGCATCTTGGCCCAGACGAACATGGTGGCCTTGGGGGGCTCGACGGGCCAGCCGAGCCGTCGAAGGCCGCGGCACAGCGCGTCGCGTCGGCCCTGATACACTTCCGCCTGCTCCTCGACGGCGGCGTCGGTGTGCCGCAGGGCGACGATCGCGGCCACCTGGATGGGCCGGAACATGCCGTAATCGTAATACCCCTTGATGGTGGCCAGCGCCTGGACCATCGCCGCATTGCCCGCGCAGAACCCCACCCGCCAGCCCGCCATGTTGTAACCCTTGCTCATGGTGGTGAACTCGACGCCCACCTCGCGGGCCCCCGGGGCGGCCAGGAAGCTGGGCGCGCGATAGCCGTCGAACGTCACGTCGGCGTAGGCGAGGTCGCTGATGACCATGAACCCGTAGCGCCGGGCGAGCTTGACGACTTCCACATAGAACTCGGGCTCGACGCACGCGGTCGAGGGGTTATGCGGGAAGTTCACGACCAGCACCTTCGGCCGGGGGTAGAGGTGCCGGCAGGTGTAGTCGATATTGGCCAGGAATCGCTCGGTGTCGGCCACCTCCAGCGCGATGGTGTTCGCCGCGGCCATGGCCACGGCGTAGACGTGGGCCGGGTAGGAGGGGGCTGGCACAATGGCGGTATCGCCCGGCCCCAACAGAGCCAGGCACATATGGCTGAACCCCTCTTTCGAACCGAGGCAAACGATCACTTCGCCTTCCGGGTCGAGGCGGACGCCGTGCTGCTTGAAGTATTTCGCCGCCACCTCGCGGCGCAGGCTCAGGATGCCGCGCGATTCGGCGTATCCGTGGCTTCGGGGCTCGCGGGCGGCCTCGGCGAGCTTGTCGATGACGCGGTCCTGGGGTGGATCGCTGGGGTTGCCCATGCCAAGGTCGATGACGTCGTCGCCGGCGCGGCGCTTCTGATACATCAGCCGGTTGATCTCGGCGAACAAATACGGCGGCAGCCGGTGAACCCGGTCGGCTACCTTGATGGAGAATCCACCCTCCGGTGGGGGCAGAACGTCGTCTTCTTCGCGGTGGGAATGCATACCCTTCACAGTACCCGGCACGTGGCCTATTGAAAAGCGGGTGCGGGGCGTTAGGTTGTGGGGCGTTAGGTTCGGTGAGGCGGCCGGGCGCCTACGCTCCGCTACGCCCGGTCATCAGTTCCCACAGGGCGTTCAGCGACTGGGGAATCACCCGAACCCCTGCAATGGTGGGCATAAAGCTCGTATCGCCGTTCCAGCGCGGCACGATGTGCCAGTGGAGGTGGCCGGGCAGCCCCGCTCCCGCCGCCACTCCCAGGTTCACACCCACGTTGAAGGCCTCCGCGTCGAGCAACTCTTCCAGCTTGCCCGTCATGCGTGTAATGGTGGCGAGCAGTTCCAACTGCTCGGCCTCGGTCAGCCCGTCGAGCCGCCCTACGTGCCGCCGGGGCGCCACCAGCAGGTGCCCGTTGTTGTACGGATACCGGTTCAACACCGTCACGGCCAGGTCGGTGCGTTCGACGACCAGGCGGCGGCGGTCTTCGCCCTCGGGCACGGCGCGGCAGAGGAAGCAGTTCGGGTCGGCGCCGGGCGGCAGCCCGACCAACTCGTCCGGCTCCGGTTCCGGCCCATCGCCCTTGATGAATTCGAGCCGCCAGGGGGCCCATATTCGCTCGTCACTCACCGCCCTACTCGACTTTCTTCGCGTCGATCCATGACATCAAGCCGCGCAGCTCCTTGCCCACCTGCTCGACGGCGTGCTCGCGCTCGCGGCGGCGCAGGGCCTTGAAGGCGGGGGCGTTGGCCTTGTTTTCGAGGATCCACTCGCGGGCGAAGCTGCCGTTGCGCACCTCTTCGAGGATGCGCTTCATTTCCGCCCGGGTTTCGTCGGTCACCAGCCGCGGCCCGCGGGTGTAATCGCCGTACTCGGCCGTGTTCGAGATGCTGTAGCGCATGTAGTTCAGGCCGCCCTGGTAAATCAGGTCGACGATGAGCTTCACCTCGTGGACGCACTCGAAATAGGCCATTTCGGGCTGGTAGCCGGCCTCGACGAGCGTCTCGAAGCCGGCCTTGATCAGCGCGCTGAGGCCGCCGCACAGGACGACCTGCTCGCCGAACAGGTCGGTTTCGGTCTCCTCGGCGAAGGTGGTTTCGATGACGCCGGCCCGCGTGCCGCCGATGCCCTTGGCGTAGGCCAGCCCGAGCGCGCGCTCCTTCTCGCCGGCGTTGGCGCCGAGACCGATCAGGCACGGCACGCCGGCGCCTCGGGCGTACTCGGCCCGAACCAGGTGGCCGGGCCCCTTCGGCGCGATCAGGATCACGGCCACGCCCTCGGGAACGTCGAACTGGCCGTAGTGCACGTTGAAGCCGTGCGAGCAGACGATCACGTTGCCGGGCGTAAGGTTGGGGCGGATTTGTTGGCGAAAGATGTCGGCCTGGAGTTCGTCGGGCAGGAGGATGGTGATGAGGTCGGCCCGCTGGACGGCCTCTTCCGCCGAAAGGGGGGTGAACCCGTCCGCGACGGCCCTTTCGTAATTGGGCGTGCCCGGCAACTCGGCCACGATCACGTTGCAGCCGCTGTCGCGCAGGTTCTGGGCGTGACCGTGCCCTTGCGAACCATAGCCCAAAATGGCGATGGTCTTGTCTTTCAGCAGCGAAATATCAGCGTCTTTGTCGTAATAGATGGTAGCGGGCATGGGGGAACTCCTGGGAAAAAACGGACTCGGAAAGCCGCCCCGGCGGAACGGGGACGGCGGCGACCGGCTTAGTCGGTAATGGTCTTCGCGCCGCGCACCATGGCAATGCGGCCGGTGCGCACCAACTCGACGATGCCGAACGGACGCATCATTTCAATAAAGGCCTCGATCTTGCGTTCCTTGCCGGAAATTTCGATCATGACCATCTCGGCGGCCACGTCGACAATCCGCCCGCGGAAAATCTCGGTCAATTCGAGAATCTCGTTCCGTTTGCCGGGCGGTGCGGCCACCTTCATCAGCATCAGGTCGCGCTCGACGTGGTTCTGCGAACTGACGTCATCGACCCGCACCACGGTGACGATCTTCTCCAACTGCTTGCGGACCTGCTCCAGCACGCGGTCGTCGCCGACCACGACGAAGGTCATCCGCGAGAGTTGCGGGTCTTCGGTCTCGCCGACCGCCAGACTGTCGATGTTATACCCGCGAGAGGCCAACATGCCGGCAATATGGGAGAGCACGCCGGGCACGTTGTGGACCAAGGCCGAAAGTACGTGACGCATGATAGGCTCCTGGAAGCAATCGAAACCGCCCATTGTACCCCGGGCCCGGGCCGCGACAAGGGGCGGCATCGCATCACACCTCGACCGCCCGCCCCAGCAGCCGGACCCCGTGAAACACCAGTGCCAGCACGCCGATGACGGCGAGGATGGTCTTGAGTTGTTCGGAGCGGGTAGGCAGGTCGGGGGGTGAAGATTCGTTTTCCGGACGATCCGGGCCGGCTTCCGGACGATCCGGACCGGCCGCCGCCCAGGGTTCTACACGAGCCGGCGCCACCGGCCCCCCCGTTGCCGGACCGCCCGAGCCGGGAACGGCCACGGCTACCGGCGGAATGGCCGAAGGGGGCTGCCGGGAAAGGTCGCCGGCATGCCCAGATGGTTCCCAGGGCGCCGCCGGGGCGGTAGCGCCACCCGAACTGGGCGCCGCCGCCACGGCGGGACGCTCCGAAACGGCCGGC
>SKJM01000101.1 GCA_007122045.1 Planctomycetales bacterium
CAAACACCGGGTCCACACCCTCGGGAGCCGGCACCGTGGCCTGATGGTAGGTCAGGACGGGGGCGCCGTCCACCCGGATGACCAACTGTTGTCCATCGTCTTCGCATGTAACCCGCGACTGGACCGCGGGCTCCGCCGCCGCCGCCGCCAACCGATACGTTCGCGCCTGCCCGGCCGGCAATTCGCGCACGATCCACACGGCCCGGTCCTCACCCGGTATCCGCTGGACGGGAACCGGCGCACCCGATTCGGCCTCCGACAGGTCCAACCAGGCCGCGTCGGCCAGTTTGCCGGTCAATTCCACGGATACCGGCACCGCCACGCCGTCGCGCTCACCCGCGGCAACCTGGAATATCTGCTCCTGACCCGGCGCCACGGCCGCCACGGAACCGAGACACGCGACCAGGCAAAAAACGGGCAATCGCTGTCGAACAAAGTGCGTCATGGTGAAGTTTCCTCGAAGGTTAGCGTCAGGTGTAGTATACTACGTCGGAACCCGCATTGCCAACGCGTCGGCGAGCGGATGCCGGCGCTGTGGTGAAGTGTCGAGAGCGTCTCATCGCAAATGCCCCGTCCGCCGCTCCGCTCCCGGCACGGGCCGGCCGCAGAAGGCGCTGAGCACCTCCGCCTCGTCCTGCACTTCGCCTCGAGCCGCATCCGGCTCGTGATTCACTTCCATCCGTACCACGTAGATGCTGCACGTGCCGGGCCCCGCGGCGCTGGAGTTCGATTAGGACCGTTCGAGAAATGGATGCTACATGGGCTCGCTCCGGGCTTCGCCGGCGCGCGGCCCAAGGTTGCCGTAGCGGTGATAATCGACGCAAAGGGATTGCTCGCGCACGTACCACAGCAGTTCGATGCGGCCGGCGGGCAGGACGGGAGCCGAGGCAATGTAAAGACCCTTCGCAGCGGCGGCCCGTTGGACCGCTTCCGGAACGCGGCCCGGAGCGGCATAGCGAAGCCGCTCCGTTTGCCCCTTCGCGACGACCTCGGCCAATTGCTCGTCGCTCTCCTCGACGAACTCGATCGACGCAGCCCAGGACTCGGTCAATCGCTCCAGCAGCTCCACGCCCGGCGCCGCCGCGCCCGGCATGGTGCTGATCGTCACGCGGCACCCGGCGGTCTTGGCCGCGCAGGCGCGGCCGAAGATCTCGAACAGGGTGTCTTCCGGGGCGACGCGCACCCGCACGTGGCCGACCGGCAGATAGCGCCGCAGGTTGTCCTGGCCGAGCAGGCGGAAATGGTCGTGGGTCCGGCCGAACTCCTCCGACATCGCCGCTCCGTACGAGCCGATGGCCAGGACGATCGCGTGCAACTCGTCGGCCGCCCAATCGCCCGGCTGCTCCAACAGCGATTGAACCCGCTCGAGGAGTTCCCGGAGCCCGGCGTCGGCCGGCTGCCCGCCGGAAACGGAGCCCGCGGGCGTGAAGTCCATCAGTTGGGCCACGTAGTTGGGTCCGCCGGCCTTGATGCCCGGGCCGAACGCGCTCTTGCCCATGCCGCCGAACGGTTGGCGCAGGACGACGGCGCCGGTTGTGCCGCGGTTGATGTAAAGGTTGCCGGCTCGCACGTGCTGCTGCCAGGACTCCTGTTCGCGGTCGTCGAGCGATTCCAGCCCGCTGGTCAGACCGTAGCCGGTGGCGTTGACGAAGGAGACCGCCTCGCGGAGGTTCTTGGCCTGCATCACGCCCAGCACGGGTCCGAAGAACTCGGTCATGTGCGTGAAGCTGCCGGGCTGGACGTTCCATTTCACGCCGGGCGAGACCAGATGCGGGTTGTCTTCGTCGACGTGCGGCATGACCGCCCACGACTCGCCCTGTTCCAAGACCCGGAGCGACTTTTCCAGCACGCCCGCCGGCGGGCGGATCAAGGGGCCCACCTTGGTGTGCAGTTTCCAGGCGGAGCCGACCGACAGGCTCTGCACGGCCTCGCACAACGTCCGGCGAAACTCGCGGTCGTTGAACACCTCCTCTTCCAGGATCAACAGCGACGTGGCGGAGCATTTCTGCCCGCTATGGCTGAACGCCGAGTGCAAGACGTGCTTGATGGCGAGGTCGCGGTCCGACAGCGCGGTGACGATCGTGGCATTCTTGCCGCCGGTCTCGGCCAGGAGGTTCAGGCCGGGCTTGTCGCGCAGCATGGCCAGGGCCGTGTCGGTGCCGCCGGTGAGGATGACCACGTCGACGCCCGGGTGCGCGACCAACTGCCGCCCGCCCTCGGCCCCGGAGCACGGGATCAACTGGAGGGCCCGCTTGGACACGCCCGCCCTCCAGAAGCACTCGCAAAGCCGGTGCGCCGTCAGGACCGTATGCGAAGCCGGCTTGAGGATCACCGTGTTGCCGGCCGCCAGGGCGGCCGCCACCCCGCCGCACGGAATGGCGATCGGAAAGTTCCACGGCGGAACGACCACCACCACGCCCTTGCCGGCAGCCCGCACGCCGGGCACTTCGTGCTGGAAATATCCCGCCGCGCGGGTGTAGAACTCGACGAAATCCACCGCTTCCGACACTTCCGGGTCCGATTCGGTGAGGATTTTTCCCCCCTCGGCCAGTGCGGCGCCCAACAAGTCGCCGCGGGCGCAACGCAGCTCGTGGGCCGCGCGGCGCAGGACCTCGGCCCGCTCGGCATGACTCCTCGACCGCCAGCCGTCGGGATCGGTCCGGGCGCAGGCGACGGCCGCCTCGATGTCGCCGGCCGTGGCCTGCCGGTAGCGGCCCACCACGACGCCGGGGCGCGACGGGTCCAGGCACTCCCGCAGCGGCCGGTCGCCCGCCAGGGGTTCGCCGGCCACGAACAGGGGAATGTCGACCGCCCGATCCCCCTGGCGGTCCTGCCAGGCCGCCAGGATCGCCTCCGCCCAATCGGCGTTGTGCGGCAACGAGAAATCGGTGTCCGGCTCGTTCCGGAAGGCAGCCTCGGGCGCGGGGGCATACGAGATGGGGCGCCGCCGATCCTGCGTCCGCCGCGGGGCGTCGGATACGCTCGACGCGGCGTCGCACGACTCGATGAACTGCTGTTCCAACCGCCGCCAGTCGTCGCTGTCGACGTGGATCTTGAAAGCGTGCGCGAGGAAATTGTCGGGTCCCGTGTTTTCATCCATCCGCCGCGTCAGGTAGCCGATGGCATGGATGAAGTCCTGCTTGCGGCAGGCGGGCGCGTACAGCAGCAGGTTGCGGGTCAATTCGAACAGCGCCCGCCGCTGGTGGTTCGCCATGCCTTCGAGCATTTCGAATTGGACGTGTTCCAGGGCCTGGTGCTCGACCGCCAGGACGGCGGCGTAGGCGAGTTCGAAGAGATTGTGCGAGGCGATGCCCAGCCGGACGGCGGCGAGGTTCTCCGGCTTCATTCCCTCGTGCAGCATGCGCTTGAAATTGGCGTCGGTTTCCCGCTTCGTCTTATACGGCGCCTGCGGCCACCCCATCAAAGACGCCTCGACCCGCTCCATCTCCATGTTGGCGCCCTTGACGATGCGCAGCGTGACCGGCGCGCCGCCGGCCGCAACGCGGCGGCGAGCCCACTCGTTCAGTCGCTGCTGCATGCGGAACGCATCGGGAACGTACGCCTGCAAGACGATGCCCGCGCTGAGGTGCTCCAGCCCCGGCCGGTCGAGCGTGCGCATGAACGCCTTCGCGGTGATTTCCATGTCGCGGTACTCTTCCATGTCCATGTAGACGAATTTCGGAGTTTCCGTCCCGTCGGCGCGGACGAAGCGGCACTGCCCGGCCGTGCGGTAGAGCATCTCCATCCGTTCGCTGATGACCGCTTCCGTATGCCGGCGCGCCAGCGGCGAGATTTGCGAATAGATCGTGGATATCTTCACCGAGACGACTTCCGTTTCCGGGTCCTGCAGCGCCTCGAGGTACGTTTCCAGGCGGCGCTCGGCCTCCGGCTCGCTCAGAATGGCCTCGCCGAGGAAGTTCACGTTCATCCGGACGCCTTCGCGGCGCCGCTCGGCCAGGTGCCTCGTCAGCAGTTCCCGTTCGGCGGGCAGGATGACATTGGCCGTCTCCTTGTGCATCTTCTCCTTGACCATCGGCACGGCAACCCCGGGCAGATAACTGCCGAACGATTGGAACCCCTTCAACAGCGTCCGGTCCACCATCGAGAAGAACCGCGGAATGCCCTGCACGTCCAGGATGTGCGTTAGCTGGTCGACGGCGCGGTCCGGCATGTGCGCGCGGAAGGCCTGATCGGTCATTTGCGTCAGCGTCGCCTTATCCTGGGGGCTCTGGATCATCCGATCCAGTTCGGCCTGCTGCCGCCGTTCCTGGGGAGTTTGCAGTTCAATCGCCCGCTCCTGCAAGACACGTGCGAGGAACACGGCCTTCTGCACGCTGAGCGGAACGGGCGAATCGGGCTGCGGCCTGAACCCGGCCAGGACCGACGCCAACCCCTGCCCCAACGTTTCTTCGTGCTTGCGCGAATCGCCAGCCTCTGTTGTGGTCACTCGTCGAACCTCCAGTTCATGGTTTCGGTTGCCGGTCCGTGCGGTTCCGGCTTCGAATCGGCAGACAAGCCGCGCGGGGGTCGTTCCGGGTGCCGTGGCAACCAGCGCCCCGCCGCTGCCCTGCCGGCCGTCGCCGGCGGCCCCGGATTCTCACGATGCGTGTCTCTCCCCCGGCGCGCCCGCACACACGAGCGCCCGGCGACAGAACGATCGGACAATCCCGGATGAGGATAGGAAAACGCGCTTGTCATGAAACACGAAGATAGTCAGCAGAAACTGGCAGGTCAAGGGGGGGCAGGCAGGGACGAGCACTAGCTTCCCGGCCGCGTGGCGTGCGAACCGCAAGCTGGAAGCTTGCGCCACGGAGGGGCCGCTAGGCCTCGGTGGTGGGCAACCGCCGGTCGATCAGGACCATGCCCACCACGGTCAGGGCCACGCCAACCACCAGCCATGCGGTCACTTGCTCGCGGAACAGCACAATGCCGGCAACGGCGGCCATCGCCACTTGCGAGGCGTTGAGCAGGTTGACGTGGACGGCGGTGGTCAAATGCAGCCCCTTCGTGATGGCCACGAAGGCAATCAGGTTGAGCACCCCGGCGGCGAGCATCCAGGCGAGGTGCTCGCCGGGCAGGGTGCGCCACGCCGCAAGTCCGTCGGTCCGCAGGCTGAGCAACCCCAGGCTCGCCGCGCCGACGCCCGTGGTGGTCAGTACCACCACCATCTGCGAGACGCCGCGGCTGACCGTGGCGCGGACGGTCACGGTGAGGGTGGCATAGGTGAGGCCGGCCGCGCATGCCAACCCCACCGCGACGGCCGCCCGCCACCACGGTACGCCGGGCACCGGGACACCGGGTTGCGTGGCGCCGATTCCCAGCAGCACGATCGATCCGAGCAACACCAGGAGGGCAACGATGGTACGGAAGGCGATCCGCTCGCCGAGCAGGAAGCGGCCCAGCAGCGCCGCCATGGTTAGCATGACGCAGTAGACGACGGGCACGGCCACGGCCAACCCGATTACCCCGAACGCGTACTGCTGCCCCAGGTTGCCCACCAACTGCACCGCCAGCCCGACGGCCATCAGCAACGCCAGCGTGGGGGGCGAAGGAAGAAACCGGTCGCCGGCCGCCCATCGCCACAGCAGCCACGGGCCGACCACACCCACGGCCACCAGTTCCTTGACGCAAATGGTTATGACGCGGCTGACCTCGTCGCCGGCGAGCTGGCGGAGGCAGATATTCGCCCCCGTATATCCGAGGGCCGAAACAACGCAGCAGGCGGTGCCGGCCACGGCGGGATCGAGGCGGGGCGGGCCGGCGGCGCGGTCGGGTGTCGATGCCATAGAACCCGTAATGATAACGCCAAACCAACGGCAACGGAACGGGTGGCCCGACGGGTTGTAATCATTCCCCGAGAGCAATAACTCAATAACTCACAATAACTCAGACACCCATACTTGAGACGAATAGCAATAGCAATAACTCAAGCAATAACTCAGACACCCATACTTGACACCGACTCCCCCGTCGGCTAGAGTTGATGCCGTTGGCCGCGGGGGCGGCTGAGCGTACCTTTTTGAGCCCGTGG
>SKJM01000835.1 GCA_007122045.1 Planctomycetales bacterium
GAACCGGTCCTCGACGCGCCGATACTGCTCGATGGCGGCGGCCGGCTCGCCCCGGCTGTGGAATATCTGGCCCAGGAGGAACACGGCCCGCCACTTGTTCGCGCTCGGCGCGGCCCGGCCCGTGGCCGGGTCGGTCCACTCGTACTCCGACACCCGGCGGAACAGGTCGGCCGCGGCGTCGGGCTGCCCGAGCGCGAACCGGCTGTAGCCGAGGATGTACCAGAAGCTGTCGACCAGCTTGCTTTGCGGATAGCGGTCGGCGTAGCGGCCGCACGCGGCGACGGCCTCCTCGTACTGCTCGCGTTCCAACAGGGCGTTGGCGATGGAAAAGGCCGCGCGGTCGGCGTTTTCATGCTCGGGATACTCGGTGAGGAACCGCTCGAACATGGCGACGGAGCGGTCGACCAGGGCGTCGGCGTCGACGCCCGCCTCTCGCAGACGGGGATCGTCGCCGGCCCCGGGGGCCTTGGCGTACACGTGCTGGGCCAGCGCGTAGCGGGCCGCCGCCGCGTAGTCCTCCGGCGGGTAATTGCCCAGCAGCCGCTCCATGAAGTCGACGCTGCGGAGTAATTCGCCCTGCGACTGGAGGAAGCCGGCCACGGCGCCCTCCCGGGCAAGGTTCCCCTCGGTAACGGCGCGGAAGACGAGGTAGCTGCGCTCCCGCTCGCCCATCGCCCCGTACGCGGCCCCGATCTTCAGGAGTTGCTCGAAGGTGATTTCCGTGCCGGGCCAGCGGGTGCGGACGATCTCGAACGTATCGACCACCTTGGCCGCCGGCCCCAGTTCCAGGTATGCCTCGAGCAGCATCAGGATCACGTCTTGATAGACGTGGGGGCGGAAGTTCCACTGGTCGACCAGTTGGCGGAGGTGCTCTTCCGCCTGCCGGTACTCCCGCCTGCCGAAATGGTGCTTGCCCAGCGCGTACAGTTCGTCGGGCGTGAAGCGATAGGGGTCGGAGCTTTCGGCGCTCCGGGGAAGGACCTCGAGCGGGAAGCTCCGCCCCGAGGCATACAGGCCGCCCGCCCGGTGGGCGTGGCGCATCAGCGTGGGCCCGGCCCGGTAGGTGCCCTCGGCCTCGGCCACCAGCTCGTAACGGATCGTGCCGACCCGCTCCCGGTTGATCACGTGGAACGTGATACCCCCCGGCGTGACTTCATACCGTTCGACCGGCCCCTTGATCGACCCCTCGATCAGCCGCGCGCCGGCGGGGATCGGATCGGTGAGCACGACATACTCGGGCCGGGCCCGCGGTTGGTCGGCCGCGCGGAGCCGGGCGAAACGCAGTTCGACCACCGCGCGGCGCTCGGCGGGCAACTGCGAAAGCGGATTGGTGAACCGGCTGAAACCGCCCAGCACAATGGTGAAGCCCCGCGGCAGTTCGCGGCCTTCGATCGCCGGCGGCGCGGGCTGGACGATCTTCTGCAGGAGCTTGGCCCCGCTGGCCGCCTTGGGATGGTCGTGCGGCATGTAGCCTTCGAGCACGCACTGCCACGCGTAGCTCGCCCCCGCGACCGTGAGGAAGCGGACCTCCGGCGCGCCGTCGGCAAGCATTTCGGCGGGCACGTCGATCACCCGCGTCGGGCCGCCGGGCTCCAGCCGGAACCGGTCCAGCTCGCGCCCGTTGACCGAAACCGCCAGCGGAGCCGGCTCGGGCTGCGGGCCGTGCTCGGCCTGCCAGCGGGCCAGGGCGACGACGGCCGGCCCCGCCGCGCCGCCAAAATGCCACCGCGCCGACGAGCGCTGCGCCAGCAGCCAATCGGCCAGGGATGCCACGTGCGGCGACTGCGGCGCCGCCGCCTGGAGCCCCAGCAGGTACACCGCGCGAAGCTCGACCGGCGAATGGCTGCGGTTGAGCAGGCCGCGAGCATCGGCGGGCGGTACGGCCGCCTGGTCGAGGTCTTGCTCGGCCAGCAGGTCCAGCACCTCGGCCGCCGTGTCGTTGCGGTCCATCTCCGTGAGAACGAGGGCCAGATAGGCCAGCGCGACGGGGGAAAGCTGGGCCCGGTCGCGGTAAAGCCGGTTGGCCAGCGCGAAGTTGCTTTCGCCCGCCGCAGTCATCGCGTGCAGCAGGATGGCCCGGCGGTCGTGGTCGTCCTCCGCGGTTCCGGCGATGCCGTTGCGCAGGACATCCAGCGCGGCCTCGAGCGTCCTCGCCGGCACCGGATAGCCGGCCGCCCGGGCCAGGCTCAGCGCCCAGGCGGCCCGAGCGGTACTCGGCAAGTCGGGTTCGCCCCAATACCCCGTCCAGGTCCAGTTTCCCGGATCGTCCTGCGAGGCGACCAGTTCGGCCAGGGCGGTCGCGATTCGCCGGTCGAGGGCTTCGGCGTCTTCCGGGCGGTCCTCGGGCGTCACCAGCTTGCGCAGGGCCACGGCAGCCATCAGGTCGGTGGTGGCCCTCTCCAGTAGCGAGGCGGGCGCGCCGGGGGTGCGCGCGACGGATCGACCTGCCGGCGGGTCGAGAACGGCGTCGAGCAAAGCGCGCTCCAGGGTGGGGCTGACGAGGACCTGCATGGATCGGCGCTTGGGCGCGGTATCGGCCGGCAGGCCGACGCGGACGCCCTTCGGTCCGGTCGCCAGGCCGCTGACGGTCCCGTGCGTCGGCACGCCCAGCGGCAGGACCGGCACGCTGCGGCGGACCACGTCGGTTCGCTCGCCGGCAGTCACGGTCAACTCGAAGGCCGCCTCAAAGTGGGGCGGGGCCTCGGTAATTCCCTCCGGTAGGCCGAGTTCAACCGGAAGACGGACGTGGAGCCGCCCCTTTTCCGCAACCTCGACCACCTCGCTCGCCTCCACCGTTTGCCCAAGGAGGGTGGTCCGCAGCGTGATGGTGACGGGGCCTTCTTCGATCGCGCCGTTGTCGATCACGACCGGGACGAGGGCGGCGTCGCCCTCGGTGAACGCTTCGGGAAGACGCAACTCAGCGTGCAGGTCTTTTTCGGCCGTGATGTCCAGTTCCGCCTGGCCCGCCAGCGTGTCGGCGGCGATTCCCTCGGCGATAAGCTGCCAGGCGGCCGGTTGCGGCGGCAGGGCCACGGTAACGGTCGCCGTACCGTCCTCGCCGGTGCGGACGGCCGGGTTCCAGTAGCCGGTCTCGGCGAAGTCGATCTCGGCCGTCGGTATTTCTGCCGTCTTCGCCGGGGACGTCTCGACCGCGACTGCCACCGGCTCGAAAAAGGGGTCGTGGGGGCCGGCAGCCGGGGGGTCGTCGGGGCCGGCGGCGAACGGGTCGTCGCGGTCCGGCCCGTGGCCGAACTGGAAGAAGCCGTGCCCCTGCGGCTCCCGCCTTTCGGCAGTGCCCTCGAGAATGGCCTCCAGGCCCTCGGGCGCCCGGCCCCGATTTTGGCTCCAGCGCGCGAACTCGCGAGGCGCCTCTTCCTCCTCGAGTTTCGAGCCGTCTTCCTCATCGACGAGCCAGAAGCTGATGGGCTTCGTGCCGGGCTGGTAGTCGAAGGCGATGCTGGCGCCGGTTCGCATGGCCGGCCAGCGTCGCTCCGTGCGGAAGAACGCCGCGGGAGCCGGCTGCACCCGGCCCACCAGGGTCCGGAACCGCGCGTCGATCAGCGCCAGGCCGACTTCCGCCGGCAGCGGCCTGCCCTGGGCGTCGGCCGTGGTCACGGTCACCTCGAGTGGCTCGCCCGGCCGGAAGGGGCCGGCTGCGCCGCCGGCCCGGGCGACGGAAAGGCTCACGTCCAACTCGTGGCGGACATGGAAAAACTTCATCGCGGTACGGAAGCGGGCGCCGGTGTGCTTGGGGGCCGCGGCGCGCACGTCGGGCATCACGGCCACTTCCATGAGGAAGCCCGGAGCCAGCGCCGGCCGGGTGGGCACCTCGATCCGGTTCGCGCCGGTCTGCAACGGCACCAGCCGGTAGTCGAGCACCGTTTCGGCCTCGCAGGTGACCAGCGCCAGTGCCGGCGGCTCGTGCCAAAGGATCGTCGCTTCGGCCGTGTCGCCCGAGTGGTATTCGGTCGCGTCGGTGAGGATCCAAAGCCGGGTGTCGTCGTTTTCATCGGAAATCCAGACGCCGCGCTCGGCGGCAATCGGGTTGCCGAAGCGGTCGGTGGCCTCGGCCCGGAGGACGTAGGCGCCGCCGGTTTCGAGCGTCAACTGCTGCGCGGCCTTGCCCGCGGCGCCGGACTCGATCGCGTGCTTCACGAGCGGTTCTCCGGCGCCGGCCGCATCATCGCGCTTGAAGACGCTCAGCGTGAGTTCTGCGGCGACGGGCTGCGATTCGGCGTCGCGGGTGAGGAGGTCGACCTGGAACGTTTCGCCGGCCATGTACACCGGGCGCGTGGTTCGCAGGTCGACGGTGAACGCCTCGACCGACAGGTGCACCGAGGCCTCGGCGGTGGGGTCTCCGGCGAGGCTCGCGGAGAGAGGGAGCACTTGCGTTTCGACAAACTCGCCGGTGGGCAGTCGGAAATGCACTTCGCCGCGGTCGTCGGTGGTGGCCGTCTGCTCCAACTCGTCGGCCAACCGGTAGCGGATCTCGCGCCCGGCCAGCGGCACGCCGTACGAGGTGGCCGCCCGAATGGTGCCCTCGATCGGTTCGCCTTGATAGACGACCGTTCGCGGGAGGTCGATTTCGAGGCGGAGGGGGCTTTTCTCGAGGGGTTCGACGGTGAAATAGCTGGTAAACCGCTGCTCCCCGCCGTCCTCGACCCGAAGCAGATACCGGCCCGGCGAGCAGACCTCCGGCAGGGGAAACCGCGCGTGGAAGCTGCCCAACTCGCCCAGGGCCACCGGCTCGTGCCACAGCCGCCGGTCGCGCGGGTCGTACACTTCGAGGGTGTATTTCCGCCCCGGCTCGAAGTGCCATGCTTCGTCCTTCGCATGCCGCAACAGGCCGCGGACGCGCACCTCCTGCCCCGGGCGGTACACCGGCCGGTCGGTGGCCAGGTAGCCCTTGCCGGCAAGCTTCGGGGCCGCCCGCAGCTCGGCAAGTTCCAGGCCGCATGCGGCCACGTTCGCCCCGGCGATGGCGAGCACTTGCAGGCTGCCGGCCTTTTCCAATTCGTCGAATCTTCCCCGGAAAACGCCGTGCTCGTCGGTGGCCGCTTCGGCGAACACCTTCGACCCGTCCGACAGCAGCAGCCTCGCCTCGGGCCACGGCTCGCCCGTGACCGTGTTCGCGGCGAAGATGAACAACTCGTCGCGCGAACTCTTCACGATCACGTCGAGGTCGCTCTGCAGGACGAGCGTGGTGGTCTCCTGCGTCTTGCTGGAAACGGTCACCGCCAGTACGCCCGCCGATTGCCCCTCGGGCAGCGGCACCTCGACGGGGTTGTCGAACGGCCGGTACTTCGCGTACTCGGGCACCTCGTACCGGAAGGCCGCGTCGGGGTCGATCAGGGCGATGTCGAGCGTGCCGATGCCGTCGATCGTGTGCATGCGGCGGAAATACGCTTCGAGGTCGACGCGGTACACCCGCACCGATACCGACTTGACGTTCCGCGTGCTCAGCCGCACGGCGGGGTTCTCGGCGGAGCGGTACACCCGGTCGGTCGTGAGCGTCAGGCTGGGCGAGGTCGTTCGCAGGACCGCGCCCTGGGCCTGGGCCACCTCGGGCCGGTGCGAACGCAGTTCGGCCAGCTTGCGGTATTCCTCCAAGGCCTCCTCCATGCGCCCGAGCTTCTCCTCCAACGTGGCGGCGACCGCCAGCCGGGCCCGGGGGGCTTCAGGGCTGTCGGGATGCTTCGACGCCAGGCGGCGCCACGTGGCGATGGCCGCCTCCCACTGCCCGCCCTTCGCCTCGATCGCCCCCAGCAAGAACAGGATGCGGGGGTTGCGGGCATCGAGCGGGTATTGGGCGAGAAACGCCTGCCACCGCTCGGCCGCCTCCTCGTAGCGCTCGGCCTCGTACGCCGCATGCGCCCGGTAGTATTCCGTGTCGACAATCGCCTTCTGCACTGCGCTCCACGCGGGGGCGGCCGGGTGCCTGGCCAGAAACTCCCGCCACGTGGCGATCGCCTCGTCGTACCGCTCCTGCTCCAGGTAGGCGCGGCCCAGCAGGTTGCGGGCCGCGGCAAGC
>SKJM01000018.1 GCA_007122045.1 Planctomycetales bacterium
CAGGGCCTCAAAGGCGGCATAATCGCCCGACTTGGCACGGTGGACCAGCGGGAGGTCGTCGTCGGCCGTCTGGGTGGACACGTTATTTCCGAAATGGGGGGGCGGAACAATTGGCCCGGATTATTCATGACGATGTAGGGTGGTGACAAGCAAGCCAAGACCCTGGTGGGACTTCGGTCGCTTGGTCTGGCGTGGTTCCAGGGCACGGCGTGCAAACGGGCTAAGCGTGGCTTGCGCAGTCCCACCAAGGATTTACGCGACCTCGTCCCACCCAACATGAATAATCCGGGTTGGAGACGTCGGATAATTGTACCGTGGGGGCCGTGCCGCGCAAACCCGCGGCGCCACCGGCTGCCGGTTTTCTCCAGGAAACTTCCTTGCCCTCTCAAGCGACCCAAGCATCCCAGCCCGCAAGGGTGCCCCCATTCGCCACGCTCCTTTTATCTGGTATGATTTCCTATTCCTTAACGTTTGCGCATCTTTTGGCGAAGTAAAGTAGTAAAGCGAGGGGACTCCGTCGTGGCTGGTATGGCTGACAGTTTGGGCATTGACGGTTCGACCCTCCCATCCAGGAAGAGCATATGAGTATTCGGAATCTCGACAAGATATTCGCGCCGCACCGCGTGGCGGTCATCGGGGCCAGCGACACTCCCACGAGCGTCGGGTACACGGTGCTCCGAAACTTGGTTGGTTCGGGATTCCGCGGCGTGGTCTACCCGGTAAACCCCAAACGCGAAGCGGTCCAGGGCATCCACGCTTATAAAGACATTGCCAGCCTCCCGCACCCCCCCGACCTGGCCGTTATCTGCACCCCGGCCTCGACGGTGCCGGGCATCGTGCGGGCGTGCGGCGAGGCGGGCACCCGCGGGGTGGTCATCATCTCCGCCGGCTTCCGCGAGGTGGGCGAGGAAGGGCGACTGCTGGAGCAGAAGATCCTCGAAGAGAAGGCCCAATTCGACGGCATGCGCATCCTCGGCCCGAACTGCCTGGGCATCATCGTGCCGGGGCTCCACTTGAACGCCAGTTTCGCCACCGCCACGCCAGAGGCCGGCCACGTGGGCTTCATCTCGCAGTCCGGCGCGCTGTGCACCTCGGTGCTCGATTGGGCCATCGACGAGGGCATCGGGTTTTCCTACTTCGTTTCGGTGGGGAACATGCTCGACGTGGGCATGGGCGACCTGATCGACTACCTGGGCTCGCAAACCGAAACCCGCTCGATCATCCTCTACATCGAGTCGATCACCGAAGCGCGCGAGTTCATGTCGGCGAGCCGGGCGTTCGCCCGCACCAAGCCCGTCGTCGCCTTCAAGTCCGGCCGGTTTGCCGAGTCGGCCGCCGCGGCGGCCTCGCATACCGGGGCGATGGCCGGGGTCGACGCCGTCTACGAAGCGGCCTTCCGCCGCGCCGGCATCGAACGCATCTTCGAAATCGAGGACATGTTCGACTGCGCCGAACTGCTCGCGCGGCAACAGCCCCCCAAGGGCGCCCGGTTGGGCATCATCACCAACGCCGGCGGCCCCGGGGTGATGACCACCGACGCCTTGATCGAGCGCGACGGCGAGTTGGCCGCGCTGTCGCAGGAGACGATGGACGCGCTCGATTCGTTCCTGCCCACCTGCTGGTCGCGCGGCAACCCGGTCGACGTGCTCGGCGACGCGCCGCCGGAGCGGTTCGCCCGGGCCGTCGAGGTGGTGCTCAAGGACAAGGAGGTCGACGCCGTATTGGTGATCCTCACGCCGCAGGCGATGACCGACCCGACGGCCACGGCCGAGGCGGTGGCCCGGGTGGCGACCAAGGTGAACAAACCCACGTTGACGGCGTGGATGGGCGGCCGGGTGGTCAGCCGCGGCACGCAGATTCTCAGCGAGGCGGGCATTCCGGCATACAACACGCCCGAGAAGGCGGTGCGGGCGTTCATGCACCTGGTCTCCTATGCCCGCAACCTCGAAGTGCTCCACGAGACCCCCCGCGACATCCCGGTCGAATTCATGCTCGACCGCAAGCGGCTGCGCGGCGTGTTCGACACCATCCTGACCGAAGGCGGCGACATCCTCTCGGAAAACGTGTCGAAGGCGTTCCTGGAGTCGTACGACATTCCGGTCACCAAGCCGCACCTGGCCCGAACCCGCGAGGAGGCCGTCGAGGTGGCCCGGCGCGAGGGCTATCCCGTGGTGCTGAAGATCCACTCGCCCGACATCACGCACAAGACCGACGTCGGGGGCGTCATCCTGAGCCTCGGCAGCGACGAGGCGGTGGCCAAGGCCTGGGACCGCATGATGAAAACGGCCGCCGAACGCCGCCCCGACGCCGACATCCGCGGCGCGACCATCCAGAAGATGGCCACCCATCCGAACGGCTTCGAGTTGATCCTGGGCACCAAGAAGGACCCCGTTTTCGGATCGGTCCTGATGGTGGGCATGGGTGGCATTGCGGCCGAAGTGTTCCGCGACCGGGCCCTGGCCCTGCCCCCGCTGAGCGAATCGCTGGCGCGGCGCATGTTGAAAGCGCTGAAATCGTGGCCGCTTTTGAAGGGGTATCGCGGCCGGCCGGGGGCGAACATCGACCGGCTCATCGAAATCCTGATGCGGTTCTCTTACCTCGTGGCCGATTACCCCGAAATCAAGGAACTCGACATCAACCCCCTTCTGGTGACGCCCGAGGAAGTGGTCGCGCTGGACGCCCGCGTGATCATCGACCGCGACGTGGTGGTGCACACGGTCCGCCCGTACGCCCACCTGGCCATTCGCCCCTACCCGGAAGAGTTCGTCACCCATCGGAAACTGAAAGACGGCACACCGGTTATCCTGCGGCCCATCAAGCCCGAGGACGAACCGATGTGGCACGAGTTGCTGGCAAGCTGCTCGACCCAGTCGATCTGGTTCCGCTTCAGCTACCTGTTCAAGCAAACCACCCACGAAATGGCCAGCCGCTACTGCTTCATCGACTACGACCGCGAGATGGGCATCGTGGCCGAGGTCGAGGAAGAGGGCGAGCGGAGGCTGATCGGCGTGGGCCGGCTGGTGGCCGACGTCGAGCACGACGCCGCGGAATACGCCGTCATCGTAGTCGACCGCTGGCACGGGCACGGCCTGGGCGGCCTGCTGACCGACTACTGCCTCGAAGTGGCCCGGCGCTGGGGCGTGAAGCGCGTGGTGGCCGAAACGTCGAAGGACAACACCCGCATGCTCGCCACCTTCCGCAACCGCGGCTTCGAGCTGAACGACGAAGCCGAAGAGGACGTGGTGCTGGTGACCAAGGACGTCCCGTAAAACAAAGTTACTTCAGGGCGATGGTGCGGGCCAGCGGGCGGAGCACGTGCTCGATCACGTGCGTTTCCAGCATCTCCTGGCACACCTCGTTGAGCCGGTCCATCGTCTCGGCATAGGTGAGGTCCGGCCCGAGGCTCCCGTACTGCCGGGCCGTCGCGTACACGCTCAGTTGCTCTTCCGGATAATCGCCCGTGCGCACCTGGTACGCGTTCGTGCGCGTCTCCACGCTCACCCGGAACTGCTGGCGGCACTCGGCGTCCAGCGCGATGGTGATCATCGGCTCGTAGTTGATGACCGTGGCGCCGGGAATCTCGGCGACGCGTTCCATGGCCGGATTCACCCCCAGCGCCTCGACCAGCAATTGGTTGTGGTTCCCCCGATACGTGAAATCGAAGCCGTAGAGCAGGTCGAGGGCCTCGCAGTCCAACGGGCTGACCGAGAGGTTGTAGGGCGCCAGTTCGAGGACGAGTTTGTGCTGGCTGAGCGCGTCGGTCACCGCCTCCGGATTGACCTGGCCGGAGCACACGCGGCGCGGCTCGATGGTGCACCAGCGGTAGCTGCCCTGCTCTTTGTCCTCTTCCAGGACGTAATCCCCCCGGTCGCGGCTGTAGAAGTTGCGCATGGTGGGGTACGTCTTCTGAATCCGCTCAAAGAAATGTAGGACGGTTTCCCGGCTGGTGGGCAACTCCATCTCCGTGCCGAGGTTCATATTGATATAGAAATCGTCGCACAGCGAGCCGTAAGGGTCCATCAAGCAAGTACCTTCCCGAATCGTGGGCAGAGGATATTGAAGTTGTGTACCGCGCGGATTCTAATGGAGCGGGAACGTCCCGGAATCCGTGGGCCCTAAGGGGCCCCCCGGGCGGTATCCGGCGCGCCGTTCAGCGCTCGCTTCCCAACAACTTGCAGTATAGAGCAGTTTCGGCCGGATTGTCAAAGGGAGAGGAATTACGATGCCCACCGCCCGTGTGGCCCTCCGCCGTGTGGTCTTTCCTACCAACCTCGGGTGGATGGCCATGGCCGGATCGGGCGACGTGCTTTGGCGGCTCGTGTTCGGGCACCGCTCGGTGGCGGCGGCCGAGCGGGCTCTGGGCCCCCATTGGCTGGAGCGCTCCCGTTCGGTGGCCTGGAACGCCGCGTTGCGGCGCCTGCTCCAGCGGTACGCCGCCGGTCAGTACATCGAGTTCGACGAGGTGCCCGTGGAATGCGGCGCCTCCAGTGAGTTCGCCCGTCGCGTTTTGCAAGCCCTGCGCCGGGTCGGCTACAGCCGGACGACCACCTATGCCGCCCTGGCGGCCGAAGCCGGTTCGCCCAAGGCCGCGCGGGCGGTGGGCAACCGGATGGCCGCCAACCCCATTCCCTTGGTCGTTCCCTGCCACCGCGTGGTATGCTCCTCCGGGCGAATTGGGTATTACTCGGCCGTGGGCGGAGTTGCTACGAAACGCCGGCTGTTGGAAATGGAGCGACGCTGTATCGCGGGCCTCCCCCCTGTTCAGACGACCATGGATACTCGGCACGCCAACATGAATGCCCCGGCGCGGCATTGATCCTCGACGCGCCTGGTTAACCGCCCGGCGCCTACGGGCGCGCTCACCAATAAGTTGGTCAATCGGAGTGTAGTTGGCACACGCCGTGTGCCGAAATTCGCGAACGGCACACGGCGTGTGCCTACTACAATTTGTTCAAGTTATTTCTGAACTCGCCCTACGCGCCGGGTCCATCGCCGAATTCGGCCAGGGCCCGCTCGCGCAGCCGCCGCAGGTCGAGCTTGCCGGTACCCAATATGGGAATCTCCTCCACCTGGCGGAAGCTGTCGGGCGTGGGAATCCACAGCCGGGGCAGGCCGGCTTCGGCCAAGGCGCGGCAGATGTCCTCCGGGCTGGCCGGCAAGCCCGTGTGGAGGACCACCAGCCGCTCGCCTTTACGCGGATCGGGCACCGAGGTGACGACGTATTGGCGGTCCGATTCGTCTTCCGCTTCCTCGTCGCCTTCGCCGGCCGGTGCTACGGAAGCGCCCAGCACCTGGCCGATCACCTCTTCGACCCGCAGGTGCGGCACCATCTCGCCGCCGATTTTCGCGAACCGGTTTTCGCGGCCGGTGATGGTAATGAACCCCTCCGCGTCGATCACGGCCACGTCGCCGGTCACGTACCACCCGTCGCGCAGCACCTCGGCAGTCTTTTCCGGCTCGTCGAGGTAGCCTTTCATCACGTTCGGTCCGGTGATCAACAGCATGCCCGACCTCCCCTCGCCGAGGTCGTCGCCCGTTTCGAGGTCGACCACCTTGGCGCGGATGCCCGGCAGGGGGCGCCCGACGCTGCCTTCCTTGATGCCGGCGTCGCCGGGGGTCACCGCGCGGCTGGGCGGCACGTTCGCACTGACCACCGGCGAGAGTTCGGTCGTGCCGTAGCCCTCGATGGGCCGCACGCCGAACTTCCGCTCGAAGGCGTCGGCCACCTCCTTGGGCAGTTTTTCGGAGCCGGCCACCACCACGTCGAGCGTGGCGAACTCCTCGGGCGTGCACCGGCGGGTGTAGGACCGCAGGAACGTGGGCGAACCCACCAGGATGGTCCCCCCGTGCTCCCGGCACAGTTTGCCTACCTGCCGCGCCTCGAGCGGCGTGAAATGGTACACGCCCTTGGGCTCCAGCGTAAGCACGCTCCACAGCGTGGCCGTATAGCCGAACGAGTGGAAGAACGGCAGAATGCCCAACAGCACGTCGTCGCGGCGGAGGCGCAGGACGCGCTGGATCGA
>SKJM01000466.1 GCA_007122045.1 Planctomycetales bacterium
CCGTCTCCGACATGCGACGGTTCAGCGCGGCGTGGCCCTCCTTCAGCACGTGCAGTTCGACCGAAAAAGTTCCCGAACACGGTACAGGAGGGGAGGCCGGAAAGGACGGCATGCCCGTCTGTTCCTGCCTGCACGTCCTTGACCTTCCAGTCTGCCCTAAGTACTCTTAAATTGCCCGGGTTGCCGTGGCGAGCGGTGGTTGGGTTTACGACATCCTGCACCTTCTGTTGACAATACTCTTCACGCCAAGCCTGTTCGGGCTATTCGTTTTTCCGGCGCTCGTATTAGGGGACCTCTACCGGTGGCGTGAATGGGACGAAACACAGCCCGAGAGACAAGACCTGGGCGAACGACCAGAGACAAACCCTGACATTTGAGCGAATTGGCTTCGCATGGGGGAGGGAGAAATGGGGCAGGTCTTGACATTCTTGTCCGTCTTTGGTCCAATGGATAGCAATGTCCATCTTTACGGAGTGGAGAGCTGCTTTCCGCCGCTCACACGGCACCCCTTTGGGGGAGGAACCGCATGGCAACGATTCGATGGCGGCTGCCCGCCGCGCGCCTGGCGGCGTGGACCGTCGTGGGGATTGCCGTTTCAGCCACCGCGTTTGGGGAAGACCCGGAGCCGCTGATCCCGCGGCTCGAGTTTCGCGTGCTCGACGCGGGCCCGGAGGGCTCGCCGCTGCGGCAGTTCCGCTACCGCTTCGAAATCCATAGCGCCGCGGAAGAGGAAGTGGTCGGCCAGTCGCTTGTTGTGTGCCAGGCAGCGGACGGCGTGTTTCGCATCCCGGAGCCGGTATCGCCCTACGGCCGCATTGGCGTATGGATCGAGGTCGACGACCTGCACAACGGGTATCGCTACGGTTTCGGATCGTTCTCCTACCGGCTCGACCGCGGTGCGGCCACCCAGCCCGTGCCGATCCGGTTGCGGCGAGGTGAGGTTGAAACGGGAAGGGTCGTCGATGCCGACACCGGCAAGCCGATTGCGGGGGCCAAGGTGGCCTTCGAGCAGACCTCGCCCGCCGATCCCTGGGCCGATTGGGATCGGCGGTTTTGGTTCGGGTCCGGTGGAGGCATCCAATGGGACGATGCAACGACAACGGATCGAGACGGGCGATTTCGGGTGGTCGCCCTCAATATCGCGCGGCTCGCGGCCCGGCATCCCGGCTATCGCGACGCGGACGACTACGACGACTTCCGGTGGGTGAATCCCGGGGATCCGCGACCCCGAGAGCAGCCGAGGGAGCTGGTCCTGAAGATGCACCCCCTGCGATCACTGCGCGGCCGCGTCGTCGACGGCGACGGCAGGCCGATCGCCGGCGTCAGGATCGGCCGGAGCGCCGATCCAAATACGTCGGACGTACAGGGCCGATTCACGGTCGACGTAACCTCCGGAGAGTGGCGCGACCGCGAGCGTCGGCGGATATTCCTCGGTTCAGTCGACCACGGCACAACGGTCGTTCCGCTGGCCGACTTCGCATTCGAGCGAGAGACGGTGGTCGTCCTCCGCTCGGCGCCGCGATGGCCTGTCGAGCGTGCCAGGCTCGACGGGGACCGCCAACTACGCGGCCGGCTCGTGGCCAGAGTGCCGCTCGACGAGCACAACGTCCCCGCCGTGTTCCTTGTCCCAGAGCAAGACGAGCGCCTCGGGCAGGAGGCCCCGGTTCAACCCGACGGCAGCTTCACGTTTTCGGGTATTCCCGACGGCAGGTACACGTTGCGGCTTCACCCGACGGCTTCCTTGTGGCGCCGAATGGGCATCCTCGATGCGAGATTCTGGCCGGCCGACGTCTACGGCGTCGAGCCGCCAAACAAGCCCGTCGAAATCTCCGTGACGATTGAAGGAAACGACACCGAGTTGGAGCCGATCGACCTGCACGCGTCGGGGCTCTTGCCGGGACGGGTGACGGGCGTGGCCTACCAGCCGGGCGCCCGGGATAAGCCGCTTGCAAACGCCTTCGTGTGCATCGGCTCCCCAAGGCTGCGCGGCAATGCAACTCGCGAACCGTATCACCTGCTCCGGTTCATGACCGACGCCGACGGCCGATTTCAGATCGACCACTGCCCGCCGGGTCGGTACGTGTTGTATCTGACCAGGCGCCCCAGCCCCTACCACTATCCCGACGCCTGGATTTGGGTGCGGGTCCGGCCGGAGACGACCACCGACCTGGAACTGCTCCTGTCCGACCCGGCGAAGCAACTGGCGATCCGTTTCCGCGTCGGCGACGGCTCGCCGGCCGCACTGTATGCGGGCACGGGGCTCGACGCCCAGGTGGTTGCGAAACACCGCGACCCGACTACCGGGCAACTGCCCTCCATTCTTGACGATTCCGAGCGGCGCCGGGCCAAACCATCGGACATCTTCTGCCGCCTCGAGCCGCTCGACGAGGCCATCACCCACTGGCCGGCGACCGCCGTCCGGTTCGAGTTCAGCCCGTGGTGTCTGCTCGAGAACGATCCGCGGCACATGGTCATTCCCGACGTGACGCCGGGGCGCTGGCGACTGACACTCACGGCAAGGACTTGGTCGACAACGCACGCGGAGGAGACGCTGCTCAGCCGCGATTTTCTTTTCACCGAGGGGATGCCGCCGCTGGCGATCGACCTGCCCGCCGCCGCACTGGCCGGGACGTTCGTGGACCGCTTCCGCGCAACGTCGAACCCTGCCACGATCAAAGCGATTCCCAAGACCCCCGAATTGCCCACGCGCACCTGTGAGGCGGGGGGATTCTTTCGATTCGTCGGGCTTGCCCCGGGGACGTACTCGGTGCGATTCGAAAAAGCCGGACGCAAGCCGAAGCAGATTGACGACGTGATCGTGCGCGAGGGCGAAACCACCTGGGTGGAACACGTGGTGCTGGAAAAGGCGCCGCCCAACGAGTAGGAAAAGCCCGGGCCGGCAACGCCGGCCGACTTTCCCACCCTTCCTTGAGCGGCCTGGAATCCACCGGACGCCACAATCGTCGCGGAAGCGAAGCGGCGCGCCCTTGCCCCGGCGCGCTGCTGTGGTAATCATCACGGCTGGTGCGACGGCGGCGGGGCCCGCCGGGGCTGCGGAAACCGCCCGGTTCCGCCGTGCTCCGGCAACCGAGGAAAGTCAACAGAAGATTGGTCCATGGCTACCGTGCTGGTCGTCGATGATGAACCGAGTGTCCTGCGCGTTTTTTCCCGGCTGTTCCGGTCGGACGATCTCGTGCTGCTGACCGCTTCCTCCGGCGCGGAGGCGCTGGGGGTGCTTTCCGAATGCCGGGCCGATACGGTGATCCTCGACATCGTCCTGCCGGACCGTTCCGGCCTGGAGGTGTTCGAGGACATTCGCCGGCTCGACTCCCGGCTGCCGGTCAGCGCCGCAGGAGGCGGACGGCGGCCAGTAGGTACGTGATGCCGGAGTAGGCGGTCAGCAGCACGGCGGCCCATACGGAAATGACCATGCCGGCCCATATCCAGTCGGGGGCTTCGCGGATCGCCAGCGGTCCTTCGGCCGGTTCTCGATATGACAAAAGCAGCAGGCAAAACCCGGCCGCCACGCATTGCAGCACCATCTTCAGCTTGCCGGCCATTTTGGCGGAGAAATCGGCCCCGCGTTCCTCCATGAAGCTCCGCAGCGCGGTGATGAGCAGTTCCCGTCCCAGGATGACCACGACCATCCACGCGCGGAGGCCCCAGGGCACCTGCGACATGGCCGGCACGGCCACCAGAAAGGTGAACGTGCCGCAGATGATGACCTTGTCGGCAAAGGGGTCGAGCATGCGGCCCAGCGTGGTCACCTGCCCGTATTTCCGCGCCCAATAGCCGTCCAGCCAGTCGGTGCCGGCGGCGACGATGAACAGCGTCAGGCTGACCAGGTAGAATTCCCACGCGATGAACCCGAACAGCACCACGGCCAGCAGCAGGCGCAGCGTGGTGAGTTGATTCGGCACGTTGAAAATCGTGGCGAGTGAACGTTGGGTATGGGGGCACATGGTATCGCGATTCTCCGGGCGCCCACCCGTTCGGGCGGATAGGCGCAACCAGCTTTCCTCTACACTTCATGCCAAGGGGACGGTCCCCTTCAGGGCTGGTAGGCCGCTATTAGATCATACCCTTTTCGCGCGACAATTTCACAGGGGGCAATCCGGCCCGGCCGAAGCCCCTTGCCCGTCACGTACACGACACCGTCGACATCGGGGGCGTCGGCCGCGGTCCGCCCCACGAAGGCGTTCTTTTCGCCGGGGATGCAACGGTCGATCAGCACGCCGAGCGTGCGGCCCACCTGACGGTCGCCCCAGGCGAAGGCGATCGGCTGCTGGCAGGCCATAAGCCGGTCGTGCCGGGCGCGTTTGACTTCCTCGGGCACCTGGTGGTCCAGCGCGGCGGCGGCGGTGCCCGGCTCGTTGCGGTAGGTAAACACTCCCAGCCGTTCGAAGCGTTGCCGGCCGGCAAAATCGAGCAACTCGTCGAACGGTTGCTCCGTTTCCCCGGGGAAGCCCACCATGAAGGTGGTTCGCAGCACGAGCCCGTCGATCCCGCCGCGCAGCCGGTCGAGCAACTGCTCGGTTTCCGCGCGCGATACACCGCGCCGCATCCCCCGCAATATGGGGGCGGCGATGTGCTGCAAGGGCAGGTCCAGGTAGGGCACGACCTTCCCACAGGTATTGACCGCCTCGATCAGCGCATCGGTTATCAGCGCCGGATACAGATACATGAGCCGAATCCAGCGAAGCGGTTCCACCCGGTCGAGCCGCTGGAGCAGTTCGGCCAGTTGGGACCCGCCGGTCCGGTCGCGCCCGTACGAGCTGGTGTCCTGGGCGATGAGCACGAGTTCGCGCGCGCCGTCGGCGGCCAGCCGCTCGGCCTCGCGCACCACCTGATCGAACGGCTTGCTGACGTAGGGGCCGCGGATGCTCGGAATGGTGCAGAAGCTGCACAGCCGGTTGCACCCCTCGGCGATCTTCAGGTAGGCGACGTGCGGCGGCGTGAGGCGCACCCGCTCGGCGTCGCCTGCGGGACACGGCGGCGGCTGGAAGATGGCCTGCCGTTCGGCCTGCTCGCCGACGACTTGGCGAGCCGCGCGGGCGATTGCGTCGCGAGCCAATACGCCCACCACGCCGTCCACTTCGGGAAACCGGCCCAGCAGGTCCTCGCGTTCCCGCTCGGCCAGGCACCCGGCCACCATCAGCTTGCCGATATCGCCCCGGCGCCGCAACTCGGCCATCTCGCCGATCACGGCGTACGATTCCTCGCGGGCGTCGGCAATGAACCCGCAGGTGTTCACCACCACCAGGTCGGCGCCGCCGGGTTCGCCCACCATGCGAAACCCGTCGCGGCACAGGGCGCCGCCCATGCATTCGCTATCGACTAGGTTCTTCGGGCAGCCGAGGCTGATGAGGGCGAAAGTAGGCATGGCAGGTGTCAGGTGTCAGGTGTCAGGTGTCAGGGGGTGCCCGCTTGGGCGTGCGGCGTGTTGGAGTTCACGCTTTAGCGTGCTGGAGAGACACGCTGAAGCGTGAACTCCGACCTCCAAACTTCAAGGCGGGACTAATGGTTCGTGGCTTTTTTCGGTTGGCGCAGGACATAGTACCACAGGCCGGCAACGGCCAGCAGCATCAGCAGGCTCACGTTCTGCGAGATGCTCAGGCCGGTGCCGAAAACCGGCGGCTCGTCGACGCGGATGTTCTCGATCAGGTAGCGGGTGACCGGGTAAAGCGTCAGGCCCAGGGCAATCAGTTCGCCGTCGCGGCGCCGGAACGGTTCGTAGGCCAACAGCAGCAGGCAAAGGAACACGGCATTCAGCGCGCTGTAAAGCTGCGTGGGATGGATGGGCAGGCTGCGGGCCGGAGGGCGGGCCAGCGGCCAGCGGGCCACCTTGTTGCCCGCGGCGCGCACTTCCAGCCACGGCTCCCGGTGGAACTCGTCGAGCCGGGCGCGGAAGTGGTCAAGGGTGTGCACCGGCCGGCCGCTAACGGCGACGACCTGCCAGCCCGGCGCGATGCCCTGCTTGGCCGCCGGCGTGAGGCGGTCGAC
>SKJM01000695.1 GCA_007122045.1 Planctomycetales bacterium
AGCCAAGCGTGGCTTGCGCAGTCCCACCAACGACTTACGCGACCTTGTCCCACCCTACATGAATAATCCGGTCCAGAACAAGACTGCCGCGGCCCGCCGTGGGATAGGCTGGAAGCCTATCGCGTGGTGCCGCGCGCCCCAACGAAAACCGCCGGCTCTCCGAGAAGACTTCGGGGAACCGGCGGGCTGATTGGGGAACCGGCAAGGGTCAGGCCAACGGAGGCAGGAGCGAGCTTCGGGGTTCCCCGGCCCGAAGCCCGCACGCCTGAATCAATACATGTCGTCACCGCCGTGGGGCGGGTGGGCCGGCGCCTTGTCGTCCTTGGGCTTTTCGGCCACCAGGGCATCGCTGGTCAGCAGCAGCGTGGCCACACTGGCGGCGTTCTGCAGGGCGATTCGGGTGACCTTGGTCGGGTCGATGACGCCGGCCTTGACCAGGTCCTCGTATTCGGCCTTGGCTGCGTTGTAGCCGATGTTGCCCTTCATCTCGCTGACCTTCTCGCACACGATGCCGCCGTCCTGGCCGGCGTTGGCGGCGATCTGCGTCAGCGGCGAGCGGCACGCCCGAAGCACGATCTTGTAGCCCACCTCTTCGTCGCCGCTGAGGCCCTCGGGCTTGACCGTCGCGGCCGCGCGGAGCAGGGCCACGCCGCCACCGGGGAGGATTCCCTCCTCGACCGCGGCGCGGGTGGCGTGCAGGGCGTCCTCGACGCGGGCCTTGCGGGCCTTCATCTCGCTCTCGGTCGCGGCGCCCACGTTGATCTTCGCCACGCCGCCGGCCAGCTTGGCCAGGCGCTCTTCGAGCTTCTCGCGGTCGTAGTCGCTGGTGGTGTTCTCGATCTCGCGGCGGAGCTGCTCGATCCGCCCCTTGATTTCCGAACTCTTGCCGGCGCCCTCGATGACCGTCGTGTTGTCCTTGTCGACCATGATCTTCTTCGCCCGGCCCAGGTCGGCCAGGGTCACGTTCTCGAGCTTCCGGCCGAGGCTTTCGAACAGGGCCGTGCCGCCGGTCAGGATGGCGATGTCTTCGAGCATGGCCTTGCGGCGGTCGCCATAGCCGGGCGCCTTCACGGCGCAAATCTTCAGGGTGCCGCGCAGGCGGTTGATCACCAGCGTGGCCAGCGCCTCGCCGTCGATGTCTTCGGCCACGATCAGCAGCGGCTTGCCGGCGTTGACCACGGCCTCGAGCACGGGCACCAACTCCTTCACGCTGGAAAGCTTTTTTTCGTGGATCAGCACGTAGGCGTCCTCCAAGACGCACTCCATGCGTTGCGGGTCGGTGACGAAGTAGGGCGACAGGTAGCCGCGGTCGAACTGCATGCCCTCGACCCACTCGACCTCGGTGGCGAGGCTCTTGCCTTCGTCGACCGTGATGACGCCGTCCTTGCCGACCCGCTCCATGGCGTCGGCCAGCAGGTTGCCGATTTCTTCGTCGTTGTTGGCGGCCACGGAGCCGACCTGGGACATCTCCTTCTTGTCCTTCACGGCGATGGACATTTTCTTCAGCCTGGCCGTGATGTCTTCGACGGCCCGGTCCATGCCGCGCTTCAGTTGCACCGGGTTGACGCCGGCCACGACGGCCCGCAGGCCTTCATTGAAAATGGCCTCGGCCATGATGGTGGCGGTCGTGGTGCCGTCGCCGGCGACGTCGCTGGTCTTGGAGGCGACCTCGCGGACCATCCGCGCGCCCATGTTCTCGTAGACGTCTTCGAGGTCGACCTCCTTGGCCACGGTGACGCCGTCCTTGGTGACGGTCGGCGAGCCGAAGCTTTTCTGCAGGATGACGTTCCGCCCGCGCGGCCCCAAGGTCACCCGCACCGCTTGGGCCAGTTTGGAAACGCCGCGTCGCAGCGCGTCGCGCGCTTCCTGGTCGAATGCGATCATTTTTGCCATCTGTGTGTTTCTCCTTGATCTGCTTGCGGCGGGCGGGGGCCCGCCAGGGATGGTTCGTAGCGCCGCTTACTCGATCACTGCCAGGATATCGTCCTCGCGCATCAGCAGCAGTTCCCGGTCGTCGATCGTGAACTGCTCGCCGGCGTAGGAACTGAACAGGACGCGGTCGCCCACCTTCACCTGGATTTCCGACCGGGTGCCGTCGTCGAGCAGCCGGCCGTCGCCGACGCTCACCACGGTACCCCGGGAGGGTTTGTCCTTGGCGGCGTCGGGCAGGACGATCCCGCCGGCGGTCACTTCCTCGGCCTCTTCCCGTTCCACGACCAGCCGGTCGCCCAGCGGCTGTAGCTTGATGCTCCCGGCGGATTTCTGTGCGGACTTCTTCTTTGCCATGTTGGTTTGAGCCTCCGAAAACTCATCGCGACTGGAATGTATTGCCACGGGCTCCGGACCCCATGCCGGCAAGCCCCGAAAAAACGCCCCTCGCTTCAGCCGGGGCATCGCATGGCGAGCCGCCTGCCAATGTTGCGTACGTTCGGCGCGTTTGGACCCCCTAGGAGCAATCGGCGCGCCAATGCCCCCCAATAGACGCAACCCCGGTAGGAACGGGAGTTTCCGCGGGACCGGGCCGTTCGGGCAGGCATGGCGGGCCGCCAATCGGCGTACCGCGGAGCCCATTGCCCGCGTTGAAGCTGCCATTTTGGCAGGGCCCCGTGGGATAGGTTTCCAGCCAGTCTTTTTCGCCGACAGACTGGCAGCCTTCCCCACTCTAACGAGGCGGTCCATTTGGGGGTGCTTCATAGGTCGCTGGGCGTGTATCCCGCCAAGAAACCGTTGGCTGGTTGATTATCGGCCATTTGCTGGTTGATTTTCAGCCCGCCAGCGGTTGATTGTCTGCTGTGCGTGGGTTATAATTGGTGGCCATGATCCAGCGCCACCTTACCCGCCGCGTGCTCGAAGCCCTACAGGACACGCCCGTGGTCTACATCCAGGGGGCTCGGCAGACGGGAAAGAGTACACTCGTTGAGGCCATCGCCAGGGGGCCGCACCGCGCCCGCTATTACACCCTCGACGCGGCCACGGTCCTGGCCGCGGCGCAGGCCGATCCCGAGGGCTTCATCGCCGCGCTGTCGGGGCCGGTCGTCCTCGACGAGGTCCAGCGCGCCCCGGAAATCGCTCTGGCTGTCAAAGCCGACGTTGACAAACAGCGTACCCCCGGCCGGTTCCTGTTGACCGGCTCGGCCAGCGTGTTGGCGCTGCCTCGGGTATCCGACTCGCTGGCCGGACGCATGGAACTGCTGACCCTCTGGCCGTTTTCGCAGGGAGAGTTGGAAGGAACTCGCGAATCCTTCGCCGACCGGGCGTTTGCCGGCGCCGAGCGCCCCGAAGACGGGTCGAAGGCCCTCGGTCCAAGTGCCTTGATCGACCGGGTGCTTCTCGGAGGATACCCGGTCGTACAGACACGGAAGAGCGCCGAGCGTCGCGCGGCCTGGTTCGAATCGTACATCACCACCATTCTCCAGCGCGACGTGCGCGACATCGCCCAGGTCGAGAACCTCGCCCAAGTGCCCCGGCTGCTGGCGCTGTTGGCTTCCCGAGCCGGCTCTCTGATCAACTATGCCGATCTTGCCCGCTCGCTCGCCACACCCCAGTCGACCCTGAAACGCTACATGGCGCTGTTGGAAGCGACCCTGCTGGTCCGGCGCCTCCCGGCCTGGTCGGCCAACCTGGGCAGCCGGCTCATCAAGTCGCCCAAGCTGCTGCTGACCGACACCGGACTGCTGGCTCATCTGCTGGGGTTGGAGCCGGCCCGCGCGGCGCGCGACCGTACCCTCTTCGGCCACGTGCTGGAGAACTTCGTCGCCATGGAACTCGTCAAACAACTCACCTGGTCGCAAGGCCGGTTCCAGCTCTTCCACTTTCGGACCACCGCCGGACGCAAGGTCGACCTGCTGCTCGAAGACGCGGCCGGGAACCTGGTGGGTATCGAGGTCAAGGCCGGGGCGACGGTCGAGGCCAAGGATTTCGCCGGGCTGCGTTTCCTGGCCGACCTGGTTGGGGAGCGATTTCGCCAAGGGTTCGTCTTGCACACCGGCGATTCCGCCGTATCATTCCAGAAGAACCTGCACGCGCTGCCGGTCGAGTTCCTTTGGCGATAAACGGAGGACGACGGGAATCGTCGTGCCTCGGAGGCCCTGAACCACGTTCTTGGAGCAAGCCATGGAAAACCCGGCCTGGAGCATTCATCGCGGCGAGGGTCCGCTCGTGGCGGCGGCCATCCATGACGGCCACGAGGTGCGCCCGGAACTGCTCCCGCTCTTGGCCATCTCCGAGGCCGACCGCCTGCGCGAAGAGGACCCGTATACGGGCCTCTGGACCGAATGCGCCCCGACGCGAATCGTCGTCCACCGCTCGCGGTTCGAGTTCGACCTGAACCGGGCGCGAGGCAGCGCCGTGTATTTGCGGCCGGAAGACGCGTGGGAGTTGCGGGTGTGGCACGACGAGCCGCCCTGGGCGGTGCTGCACCGGTCGTATCGTCTGTACGAGTTGTTTTACCAGGAGGTCGAGGGGCTGCTGGCCGGGCTGATCGAGCGGCACGGCCGGGTGGTGGTGCTCGACCTGCACACGTACAATCACCGCCGCGGCGGCCCCCGGGCGCAACCCGACCCGCCGGCCGCCAACCCGACCGTCAACCTCGGCACGAGCAACATGGACCTCCAGCGGTGGGGGCCCCTGGTAGCCCGGTTCGAGCAGTCGATGCACGCGGCCCGCTGGCAGGGCCAACCGCTCGACGTGCGGCGTAACGTAAAGTTCCAAGGCGGGCATTTCGTCCAGTGGATTCACCGGGCCTTCCCCGAATCGGCGTGTGCCCTGGCCATCGAAGTGAAGAAGGTCTTTATGGACGAATGGACCGGCGAGTTGGATGAAGCGGCGCATGCGGCCTTGGAACGGGCGTTGGCCGCGGCCGGGCAAGATGTTGTGAAACTCCTCGCGGAGGGTGGCACCTAGCCGTGGCAGCCAAGAAGCAACGCGAATCAGCCCGCGAACGCATCACCGACGCCTTCATCGACGAGGTGGGCGCGCGGCTGGCCGAGAGCCGGCAGATTCGACGGACCCTGCCCGCCGGCGGCCGCTTGCACATCGACCGGCCGTTGCCCTTCTTGTGCCTGTACCGGCGGCCGCCCGACCGGTCGGACCCGGGCACCATGGAACTGGTCAGCAGTGAGGCGTCGTTTTTGGTTGTGCCGGGCGATCGGCGTTTTCGCAGCGGGGTGGCGAAACTCGTGCGGCGGATCGTTGCGAAGCTGGGCGGCGAGTTCGGCGCGTTCCTGCTGGTGGAGGTGTGGTCGGGCGGCGAGGGCGAGCCCACCCGCCTGCTGCCCGACGCCGCTCCGGCCCTGCCCCTCCGTTTGAGCGGGCCGGCGCTGGCCGGGCAGCCCGCGCCGATCCACGGCGCCCCGTCGAAGTGGAAGCCCGCCTTCGCCATCGGCACCCGCGGCCCGGAGGTCCCGCACGGAACGGTCAACACGCTGGTGAAGGCATTGGGGCGCATTCGGGTGCACCGGCAGCGGGCGGAGGTGGAGGTGCGTTCGCACGGTTACGCCCGACCGCCCGACCTGCCCCCGCTGCTGGGCCCCAAAGACGCGGCGCGTTCGGGCTGCCGGATGCTCGGGCTGGAGGTCCGGCCCATCTACCGCGACGAGGAGGGCGGCGAGGTGTTCGCCCCCACGCTGCGGGTCCTGCGGCGCGGGCTGAGCCGGGGGCTGAAGCAGGCGTTCTTCACCTTCATGCGCACGTACACCCGGGCGAAGCCGCAGCATCACTACGCGCTGGGGCGCCGCGCGATGGTCAAGGCCGTCTGGGACGTCGACCGGCAACTGGCCGCCATTGCCGACTCGTTCGACTTCCTGCTGCAAGTGACGCCGGTGAACGCGGAGGCGGCCTGGCGGGCGTTCCGTCGCGACTTGTTCCAGGTGCCGCCGCAGTTCGTGTACCGCCCGCTCAGCTTCGACCCCGCCCTGCTGAAACGCCGCCTGTACCAGGTGCCTATCGAGCGGACCGAGGACCCGTCGCTGGCCGACTTGTTCTACCAGCGGCAGGACG
>SKJM01000581.1 GCA_007122045.1 Planctomycetales bacterium
CGAGGTGGCCCGACGGACCGCCCGCCGCGCGAGGCCGCCGCGGGGCCCGCGCAAGTCGACGATCGCCCGCGGACCCTCGGCGATTTGCTCGACGCCACGGTCGATTCGGCGCCCCGCTTTCTGCCCCACGTGCCGCGCGTCGAGGTCGACGAGCGCAAGGTGGCGGCCGAGGGAATCCGCAAACTCGAGTCGAAGCGGCTGGTGCTCTACACCGACATGGCCCCGGAGCCCGAGATCGACGAGTTGCCCGAGGTGTTCGACCAGGCGTTCCCCCAGTTCTGCGCATACTTCGAAATCGACCCGGCCGACCATGCCGACTGGCGCATGACGGGCTTCCTGATGCGCGAGAAAGGGCTGTTCGTGCGCACCGGCCTGTTGCCCGAGTGCCTGCCGCCGTTCCCGCACGGCTTCGCCCGCAACGACGAGCTTTGGCTGTACGACCAGCCCAGCGACTACTACCGCCGCCACCTGCTCATCCACGAGGGGGTGCACGGGTTCATGAACACGCTGCTGGGGGCGTGCGGCCCGCCGTGGTACATGGAGGGCATGGCCGAGCTGCTGGCCACGCACCACTGGGACGGCGAAACGCTCGCGCTCAACCACATGCCGGCCGCCCGCGAGGAGGCGCCGCACTGGGGGCGGGTCCGCATTATCAAGGACGAGTTCGCCGCCCGCCGCGCGATGATGCTGGAGAAGGTAATCGACTTTCCCCCTTCCGCGCACTTGCAGGTCGAGGCCTACGCCTGGTCGTGGGCGGCGGCCGTCCTGTTGGACCGGCATCCGCGGTACCGGCGGCGGTTCCGTACCATGTACCGGCACGTGCTGAAGCCCGAGTTCAACGACCTCTTCTTCCAGGCCTTCGGCGACGACTGGGCCCTGCTGGCCGAGGACTGGCAGGTGTTCATTGCGGGCATCGAGTACGGTTACGACGTTCCCCGCGCGGCCGTCGAGCGCAGGCCCGGCCACCCCCTGCCGCCCGGCGGGGCCGCCGTGACCGTGGCGGCCGACCGCGGCTGGCAGTCGAGCGGCGTCCTGCTGGAGGCGGGCCGGCGCTACCGGCTGACGGCCTCGGGCCGCTACCAGGTGGCCCGCGAGCCGGACGTCTGGTGGTCGGAGCCCGGCGGCGTCTCGATCCGCTACTACCAGGGCCGGCCGCTCGGGCAACTACTCGCTGCCGTCCGGCCCGACGCCCAACCGGCCGGGGTGCTCTCGCCCCTGCTGCGCCCCATTGCCGTGGGCCTCGGCACCACCCTGGCCCCCTCGGAAGCCGGCACGCTTATGCTCAAGATCAACCATTCGGCGGCCGAGTTGGCCGACAGCGCCGGCGAGCTGAACGTGCAGGTGGAACCGCTCGAAGGGCGATGATGGTCCAATGAACCCGGCCTGCAAAATCGCTGGACAAGCCGGGGGAATTCTCCCACCGCGGAACCGGCAAGCACCCCACGAAATAGCGGCAAGGCGCTAGTAGCGAATCCTGAAGTCGTGGAACTCCCCCCTGGCGGGGCTCCGTTGCTCGCGCTTGCCCCGAATATAACCACCGAAGGCCGATTGGACCTCCTCCAACAGGCCGTCAATTTCCGTCGGCGGTCCCTCGACGACAAGCTGCACCGTGCCGTCCGGCCGGTTTTGCACGAAACCGGCAACGTTGCGCCCGGCCGCGATCTGGCGGACCGTGTACCGAAAACCCACGCCTTGAACGCGGCCCAAATACTGGACTTCGCAACGCTCCTTGTCCATGCTATTCCTCCTCGGGTGGGTGCACGCTAACCGGTTTCGGGTTACAATACACTCTATGCGCCGAACCGCTCTTGGATTACTAGCCGCCACGCTCGTTACCGGAGCGGTCTACTTCTCGCTCTGGCCGCCGGAGAGCGTGAATTGGCGCGCGTGGCTGCTGCCCGCCTGCGTTCGCATGGGCGCCGTGACCGCCGCCCTATGGATAGCCTGGGATGACTTGCAGCGGCTCCCGCGGTGGGTGCTTAGTGCGACCGTGACGGCGCTGGTCCTCGTGGCCATCAAGCCGCGGCTGTTTTTGCTCATTATACCGCTGGTTGCCGTCCTTGCCATCATCCGCCCGCGCTTCGGCCAACGCAAGTAGCGGCCCCGGCAGCGCAGGGGACACCGCTGGGAACCGAGTCCGAAAGTGGCCACGACCAGCCTCGGCTACTCCGACCTATCCACTCCCGGGCGACCATGGCCGATCGGGTCCGATTCGAAGATGGCCGGCTGAAGGACGTCGAAAGCTCCATGCGGTCGGGCGTCGGGCTGACGATCATCAAGGACGGCCGGCTCGGGTCGGCCTACACCCGGAACCTGCGCGACCGGCAAGAGCTGCTCGAGCTGGCACTGGCGGCCCTGGCCGGCGGGGTCGAGGCCGATTACGAACTCGCCCCGGCTGCCGACCTGCCCGAACTCGGCGCCGTGACGCAAGAACATGACCAGACTGTAGGATGGACATTCTTGTCCGTCGCGGTTTTGACGGGCTGGAAAGCCCATCCTACTCGCAGAATCGGACGAGTTATTTTGGCACAGCTCCTCGATACCTGCGACGCGAACGTCGAGAATCTCGACAGCGCCGCACTGGTCGACGAGGGCACCCGATAGGCGTAGCGTGCGGCGGTACAGGGGGCCCGGCGAACCGCCCAGCGAACAACAACCCCTGATGGCTCCGGGCAAGCCGGCGAGATTGCCAGGCAAGCCGGGGGCATTCGCGGGGGGCGCGAAGGGGAGGCGGGTGGGAGGACATGCCGGTCCGGTAGCCAAGTTTTGGCTCGGTGATTGCCACTTGACATCGTGATGAATCATCCGAGTGAGCGAACCGGGTCCTGCACCCGGTCCCACGGCGTTATCATAATGACGCCCGGAATGCTCGGCTCCGTCAGTTCGCCGGTCTGCTGTAGCGAACCGGAGTTCTTGCAGGAATCTCGCCGGTATGCACGAAAGCGGGAAAGCACTACAATAGCATCCGGTTCCCCGGCGCCTGGCCGGGGAGGGACGAGGCTTCTGGTATTAGGCGAAGGAGGCGAATCATGGGCGGCAACGGTACTCTGTGGCGTGTGGTCCCGGCGGTAGTTCTGGCCGCGGGAATCGTTCTGATGAGCGGCGGCCCGGGTGCCGCGGCCGGCGAGCCCGAGGCCATGGCGCGGGAAATCCTCGACGCCACCGGGGTGCGGGGAGGGCTGATCGTCCACCTCGGCTGTGGCGACGGCCGGCTGACCGCCGCGCTGCGGGCCGGAGAAGCGTATTCCGTGCACGGGCTGGAGGCCGACGCGGAACAGGTCGACGCGGCGCGCCGCCACGTACAGTCGCTCGGCGCGTACGGGCCCGTGGCCATCGACCGCGTCCACGCCGGCCGGCTGCCGTACATCGATAACTCGGTGAACCTGCTGCTGGCTGAGGACCCGGCCCGATACGGCATTGCGATGGACGAGATGCTTCGCGTGCTGTGCCCCGGCGGCGTGGCCTACGTGAAGCGGGACGGCCGGTGGACGAAGACGGTCAAGCCCCGGCCGGACGAGATGGACGAGTGGACCCACTGCCTGTACGACGCGACGAACAACCCGGTGGCCCACGATACGGTCGGGCCGCCGCGGCGGCTGCAATGGGTGGCCGGCCCCCGCTGGTCGCGCCATCACGACCACATGTCGAGCTTCACCACGGTGGTGTCCTCGGGCGGCCGGGTGTTTTACGTGTTCGACGAGGGCAGCGCCGCGTCGATCTTCCTCCCCTCGAAGTGGGCGCTGATCGCGCGCGACGCCTTCAACGGGCACATCCTGTGGAAGCGGCCCATCGACAACTGGCATACGCAACTCTGGCCGCTGAAGAGCGGCCCGGCGCAACTGGCCCGGCGACTGGTGGCCGTCGACGATACGGTGTACGCCGTGCTCGACGTCGACGGCCCGCTGGTGGCGCTCGACGCCGCCACGGGCGAAACGCTCCGCACCTACCCCGGCACGAAGGCCACCGAGGAGATCCTCCACTGCGGGGGCGTGCTCTTTGCCGTGGTGCGGCCCGAAAGCACCGAGTCGGCAATGCACCGGACCGGCTACGAGAGCCTCGCCGAAGTGCGCAACCACCGCCGGGGGTGGGAGTGGCGGCAGGAGGCGCCGCGGCAGATCGTCGCGCTGGAGGCGGCCGGCGGCAAACCCGTTTGGCGGGCGCGAACGCCCGTCGCCCAGTCGACCCTCGCGGCCGATGCCCAAGGCGTGTACCTCTACGACGGCGACCGCCTCGTGTGCCTTGACCGCAACGACGGCACACTCCGGTGGAAGTCGGACCCGGTGGCCGGCCGGCGCCTGAATCACACCGGCTATACGCCCAACCTCGTGGTCCACGACGGCGTGGTCCTGTTCGCCGGCGGCAACCGGCAGATGACGGCCGTCGCGGCCGATACCGGAAAGACGCTGTGGACGGCCGAACATCATCGCGGCGGACACCACTCGCCGGAGGACCTGCTCGTGGTCGGCGGCCTGGTGTGGTCGGCCGCCATCGCCGGCGGGGCCGACTCGGGCATATGGACCGGCCGCGACCTGAGAACCGGCGAGGTGAAAAACGAGTTCCACCCCGACGTGCAGACCTACTGGTTCCACCACCGCTGCCACCGGGTGAAGGCGACCCACCAATACCTGCTCCCCTCCCGGACGGGCATCGAGTTCGTCGACTTCGACCGCCAGACCTGGGAAATCCACCACTGGGTCCGCGGCGCCTGCCTGTACGGCATCATGCCCTGCAACGGGCTGATCTACGCCCCGCAGCATCCATGCGCCTGCTACCCGGAGGCGAAGCTCGACGGGTTCAACGCCTTGGCCCCCGCCTCGGATGGGCCTCGGATTCCCGAAGCGGCCGCCGCCGAGGAGCGGCTCGAGCGCGGCCCGGCCTACGGCGAGGCGGTGGCCGATGAGCCGGCTTCACCCTCCGGCGCCGATTGGCCCACCTACCGGCACGACCCCGCGCGCAGCGGCCGCACGCCCGCGGCCATGAGCACCGAACTCGACACTGGGTGGGAGACCGAACTCGGCGGCCGGCTGACCGCCGTCGTCGTGGCCGCCGGCCGGCTAATGGTTGCCTCGCCCGAAAGGCATACTGTCCACGCGCTCGACGCGACCGACGGGAAGGTGCTGTGGAGCTATACGGCCGGCGGGTCCGTCGATTCGCCGCCGACCGTCTACCGCGGCCTGGCCCTGTTCGGCTCGGCCGACGGCTACGTGTATTGCCTCCGCGCCTCGGACGGCGCCCTGGTGTGGCGGTTCCGCGCCGCCCCGATGGATCAGCGGCTTATCGCCTTCGACCGGCTCGAAAGCGTGTGGCCGGTGCACGGCAGCGTGCTGGTGCAGGACGGCGTACTTTACTTCGCCGCCGGCAGGAACATGTTCCTCGACGGCGGCCTTTGGCTGTATCGCCTCAACCCGACGACCGGCGAGGTGCTGTCGGTAACCCACATGGACGACCGCCATCCCGGCATGGACGAGAACTTGCAGGTGAACGTGCGGGTGCTGAACATGCCGGTGGCCACGCCCGACATTCTCTCCAGCGACGGGGAGCGGGTGTATATGAAGTCGCAGGTGTTCGATCTGGAGGGCCAGCGGCAGGCGTTGGGCCCCCATTCGGGCGACCCGGCCGCCCAAGGGTCGGTCCACCATGGCGACGAGGCCCACCTGTTCTGCCCCTCCGGCTTTCTCGATCACGGTTACTGGCACCGGACCTATTGGGTCTTTGGGCGGAGTTTTGCCGGGGGGCACGCCGGCTACTGGCAAGCCGGCCGGTTCGCTCCCTCCGGGCGGATCCTGGTGTTCGACGAGCAGAAGGTGTACGGCTACGGGCGGAAGCCGCAATACTACCGCTGGACTTCGCCGATCGAGCACCATCTTTGGACCGCCGAGAAGGACGCGCCGGAAGTGCCCGATCACCTGCGCCGGCGCGGGGCCGTCCACGGCCAACCGGCGGCCGGTCGCCCGCCCGCCGCCGCGGCCCGCGTGTGCGTCGA
>SKJM01000194.1 GCA_007122045.1 Planctomycetales bacterium
CGGCAGCTTCGGCAGGTGCGCCAGATGGAGGACCATACCCAGCGGCTGATGGAACTGTCGCCCTTTGTCCGCGCCGAGTTCTTCTGGACGCCCGCATGGGAACGTGCCGGAAAACCGGCCGACCCGTCGAGCCCGGATCGCTGGAACGAGGCGGTGCAACCCTTGCGCGATTACTTTCACGACGAGGTCATCGGACGCCTTCCCGACCCATCGCTGCCGATCCATGCCCGCACGAAGAAAATCCGCGATGAGGAGCGATGGACCGGTTACCTAGTGGTGCTCGACGTATGGCCGGAAGTGATCTCGTGGGGTTACCTGCTAGTGCCGAAGGACCTCGACCTCGCCGGAGGAGAGCGACGCCCGGTGGTGGTGTGCCAGCACGGTTTGGGCGGACTGCCGGAGAGCACGATCGACCCGGAAAGCCGGGCGTATCGGGCCTACGCCGTGCGGTTGGCCGAACGCGGGTTCATCGTCTACTCGCCGTACAACCCCAACGCCGCCCGCGGCGGCGACCGGTTCCGCGTGTTGCAGCGGATGGCCAACCCGACAAAGTGCTCGATCTTCTCGGTTATCACGGGGCAGCATCAGCGAGTCCTCGAGTGGCTGGGCGAGCAGCCGTTCGTCGATCCGGATCGGATCGCGTTGTACGGCCTCTCGTACGGCGGCAAGACGGCGATGCGCGTGCCGGCCGTGCTCGACGGGTACGCCCTGTCGATCTGCTCGGGCGACTTCAACGAGTGGATTCGCAAGATCGTCACGCCGTACGCCACCACCGCGGCCGCGCCCGATTCGCAGCGGTTCAGCAGCTACATGTTTACCGGCGAATACGAGATCATGGAGTTCGACCTCGGCCACACGTTCAACTACGCCGAGATGGCCGCGATGATCGCCCCGCGGCCGTTCATGGTCGAGCGGGGCCACCGCGACCTGGTGGCCTCGGACGAATGGGTGGCCTTCGAGTACGCCGCGGTTCGCCGGCATTACACCGACCTGGGCATTCCCGAGCAGACCGAAATCGAGTACTTCGACGACGGGCACGTGATCCACGGGGAGGGGACGTTCCGGTTCCTCCACCGGCACTTGCAGTGGCCGCAGCCGTAGCCGGCCGGGAAGTGGTTCCCTGGCCGGCCGAAGGCGACAGTCCCGTTTTCGCGGCGAAACAGCGTTATCCAGAAGGAATACGTGCTCCGCCGCGAAAATTGGGCCAGTCCCCTGTGCACGGTACCCATGGCCGCAGCCGTAGCCGGCCCTCAGACGGCAACCGCTTCGCTCTCGGCCCGGCGGCCGGCCGCGTCGACGGTAACCACCCGGAACGCCTCGCCTTCACCGGCCAGCGGGGCGGTGAACGTGAAGGGCGCCTTGGTGGTCTGCGGGCGGTGGTCGACGCGGCCGATCGGCGCGTCACCGCGGCGGACCTCGTAGTGCGTAATCGGCGCGTCGGCGGCATAGGCCATGTGCCAGGTGAGCCGCACCTGCGGGCCGTCGTCGCGGCGGATGACCTCGGCGGCCGGTTCCCGCGGCGGGCCCAGCGGGCGGGCGGCAAGCTGGAACCAGTTCGTCTCGCCCTCCTTGGCCCGCCGGGCGAGCCGCTCGACCGTTTCGCGGTCGCCCTCGTCGAGCGAATCGGGCCGAACCTGCGAGGCCGAGAGGTTCTGCGCAAGCTGGCACTCCCGCGCCTCGGCGCCGATCTGGCCGATGCCGATGATGGCCGTGGCGATGCCCGGCGTACTGAGCGCGTACTCGACCAGGGGCCGGCTGGGGAGTTCGGGGTCGCCGACCGTGCGGACGACGTCGTCGGAGTTTCGCGTCCAGCGAGCGGGCTTGGTGTACATGGCCCCGTCGGCGAACACCTTCATGGCGATCTGGCCCACGTTCTTGGCCGCCGCCACCGCGATGGCGTTGTGCTGGTGGTTGAGGTACAGGCGGTCGTTGGCGTTGATGGCGATGAGCATGGCGCCGATCAGGTCGTGCTCGTCGCGCTGCAGGCATTCGATCATCACCGGCGAGGACGAGTGGCCGGAGATGCCGACGTGGCCGATGCGCTTTTCCTCGTTCGGGTTCAGGCCGGTGCGGTTGGTGCCGTCGCGGTAGTCGCGCAGGGCGGCCAGGGCGCCGATCCGCTCGGCCGCCGGGTCGGGGTCGTCGAGGCCGTGGTAGATGGCGTCGACCTCCGCCATGGTGTTGAGGTTATGGATGAGGAACAGGTCGAGGTAGGCGCCGTCGGCGTAGTGGCCGCGGCCGTCGCCGAATATTTGGGTGAGGGTGCGGCGGAGGTCGTCGACGGCCTTGGAGCCGGGCGGGGCCTGCGTAGCGTCGCGAATGCCCGGTTGGGAGCCCTTGGCGTGGCGGACCATCGTCTTGCTGGCCAGGTAGATGCTTCGCCGCCGTCTTTCGTCGTAGCCGGGCAGGCCCGGCACAAGGTTCATCTGCCGGAACGCCTTGCCGAAGTTCTCCTGGCTGGGGCCGTAGACGTTCGAGGTGTCGAAGTAGTTCACCCCCGCCTCCAGCGCCTTGACGATGATGGGCACGGGGTCGACGTCGGCGGGCGTCCATTGCAGCGAGGCCTGCCCGCCGAGGCCCAGCGTGGTCACCTCCAGGCCGGTGCGGCCGAGGGTGCGGGTCATGGGGCGGGCGACGCCCAACTTGCCCAAGACCAGGTTCGGAACCGCGAAGGAACCGGCCAGCGCGGCCGTCGAGGTCCTCAAGAAATGGCGGCGAGATACCGGGCGGATCATGACACGTCCTCCTATTGATGGGTGTGTTGTGGGTGCGGGCGTGAGCGTTCCCGGGAGAGTGTCTCGGTTTTCGCGGCCGTAGTGCAGGATTCATCCCATTGCCCGGCCGTTGGCGGCCGTGAAAATGGGGCTTCTCCTGGCAGCGTCCCGGCACGTCCTCGCCCTGTTGCGAGGATCGGGCCGCTTGGCCGTGGGAACCATTGCGCCTATCATTATGGTCGCGATTCCGCCGATGGCAAGGCCGTGCGCCCCGAAGGGGCTGGGCGCACGGAAGGCCTTCGGCCAACGGAACCGTTGGGCCGACCATTCGGTATGGCCGGGCCGGTTCCCAGGGCGTTGCCCTCGTTGTCGTACACAAGTCGTGTCCGCCACCGGCCGCCATCTTCACCTCCCCTCCGGGGAGGTCGGACGCTGTAGCGGCCGGGTGGGGCACCCTGTGAGCCCGCCTTGGCTTCTCGTAGCCTGGTATGGTAAGTGCCCTCCCCGGGCCTGTGAGCCCGACCCTCCCGCAAGCGGGAGGGTGAAGGACCTGGCCCAAACTTGTATTTCCACCTCCCCTCCGGGGAGGTCGGACGCGGTAGCGGCCGGGTGGGGCGCCCTGTGAGCCCGCCTTGGCTTCTCGTAGCCTGGTATGGTAAGTGCCCTCCCCGGGCCTGTGAGCCCGACCCTCCCGCAAGCGGGAGGGTGAAGGACCCGGCCCAAACTTGTGCAGAACAACGAGGGCGTTGCCCTGGGGTGGGCGAACATCGGGCCGCCGGCCTGAGCGAATTGACCGGACCGCTGGGAACACCGGACCGCCGGAAGCGCAGCCGGCCGCGCCTTCCCCCCCGACCGCTCGTGCGGTATGTTGAATCCGAATGGTCCCACCATCAATCCCGCCGGACCGTACGGTCCCCCAACACGGAGGAGCTTGCCATGAAACGCGCTGCACTGCAATGCTTGATTTCAACAGCAGCCGCTGTCGCAATCAGCCTCTCGCCATGGTGGAACGCCGACGGGGCGCCCGCCGCGCCGGTGCTGGACCGGCCGCCGGCCGCCGATGAAGTTTCGTACCGGCCCGAGGATGGCGCCGTGGTGGCAGCCAACCCGCCGGCCTTGGTGTGGCTGCCGGCGA
This sequence comes from Planctomycetales bacterium, assembly GCA_007122045.1. Classification (GTDB taxonomy): domain Bacteria; phylum Planctomycetota; class Planctomycetia; order Pirellulales; family Thermoguttaceae; genus PWXP01. Next base: position 3,850 of record SKJM01000194.1, read on the forward strand.
AGGGCGTGCGGCGATGGACGGTGCAGTATGCGCCGGACGAAGACTTCGCCGAGGCTGCCACGGTCGAGGACCTCGACATGACCGTGTACACTCCCGGCGAGACGCTCGAACCGGGCACGTGGTACTGGCGCTACGGCTACGCGGGTCCGGAGGGGCCGGTGTTCAGCCGGACGAGGCGGTTCACCATCCCCGACGACGCCGTGCCGTTTCCGTTTCCCGGCATCGAGGCGGTGCTCCAACGCATTCCCGAAACCCGGCCGCGGGCGTACTTCACCCCGGACGTGGTGGCCGAGATCCGCGGCGACCGCGAGCGGTTCGCCTGGCTGGTCGACCCGGTGGTCGGCCGGGCGGAGGCGGTGCTCGCGCGGGACGAGCCGTTGTTCGAAGAGCCGAAGCCGTGGCAGGAGTACGAGAACTGGCGCGAGGCGTACAACGCCACCTGGCGGGCGATGCGCCCGTACACCGCCGGGATGGAGATCTGCGCCCGGGCGTACCTGTTTACCGGTGATCGGCGGTTCGCCGAGGAAGCCCGGCGGCGGCTGATGCACTTCATGACCTGGGACGTCGACGGCCCGTCGAGCGTCTACTGGCCGACCGAGTTGGGCATGGACATCGGCGAGAACGCCCCGCGGACGTTCGACTGGATCTACGACACGCTCAGCGAGGGCGAGCGGGCGCAATGCGTCGAGGTGCTCGGCCGGCGCATCCGGCAGATCAACGCGATGCACCGCGGGCGGCCGTTCGAGTCGAAGCCGTTTTCGAGCCATCCCGGGCGGATGATCGGCTTCGCCGTCGAGGGGGCCGTCATCCTTGCCCACGAGGTCGACGACGCGCCCGACTGGCTCGATTACACCTTGCGGGTTCTCTGGTCGACCTACCCCGCATGGGGCCGCCACGACGGCGGCTGGCACGAGGGGGTGGGCTACTGGACGTGGTACATGGGGCGCATGTTCCGCGTGGTGGCCGAACTCGACCGGCTCGGCATCGGCCTGAAGGACAAGCCGTTCTTCCGCAACACGGGCGACTTCGGCCTGTATGCCGCCTACCCACACCGCCGCCATCGCGCGTTCGGCGACGGCTACGAGGGTTCGGTCGGCCGGGCCCAGGCGAACCTGATGTACACGCTGTCGAGCCTGTACGAGAACCCGTATTACCGCTGGTATGCCGAACAGATGGGCGGCGGCCCGAGCGGCCCCGAGGCCCTGCACGTGCTGCGGCCCGACGTCGAGCCCAAGCCGCCGGCCGACCTGCCGGCGTCGAAGGCCTTCTACGACGTCGGCCTGGTGGCCATGCACAGCCGCATGGAGGAGCCCGACGAAAACGTCATGCTCCTGTTCCAGAGCAATCCGTTCGGGGCGATCAGCCACAACCACGCCAACCAGAACGCGTTCGTGCTGGAGGCGTTCGGCCAACCGCTGGCCATCTCGAGCGGCTACTACCAGAACTACGGCTCGCCGCACCACAGCCAATGGATGTGGCACACGAGGGCGCACAACGCGGTGCTGGTCGACGGCGAGGGGCAGGTGCCCCGGCGGGCCGATTCGCGCGGGCGGATCGTCGCGCACGAGGAGGCGGGCGAGTGGGCCTACGCGCTGGGCGACGCGGTGGAGGCCTACGGCGGCCGGCTGGCGCGGGGCTTCCGCCACGTGCTGTTCGTCCGGCCCGGCTACTTCGTCATCGTTGACGACCTGGCGGCGGCCGGCGGCGAATCGACCTACCAATGGCTGTTGCACGCGCTCGAAGAAATGGCCCTCGACGAGGCGGCCCAGCGGGTGACGGTGCGCCGGGGCGACGCGCGGCTGCGGGTGCAGTTCGCCGCGCCGGACAGGTTGCGTTTCAGCCAGCGGAGCGGCTGGGATCCGCCGCCATGCCGCCCGGAGGCGGCCCCGCCGCAGTTCCACTTCACGGCCGACACAGGGGAGCCGGCCGCGGCGGCGCAAATCGTCGCCGTGCTGATGCCGTTCCGGCAGGGCGGCGAGGCGGAACTGCCCTCGCCCGTCGAACCGGTCGAGGCGCAGGGCGGCATCGCGGTGCGCGTGGGCGGCGATTTGGTGCTCGTCCGGCATCCCGACGCCGAGGAAGTGCGCGCCGCCGGCCACGGCACCACCGCACACGCAACCG
>SKJM01000252.1 GCA_007122045.1 Planctomycetales bacterium
CGCCGCAATTTCGAGTCGATCATCCTGAGCACGCCCGAGCAGCGCGCCGCGTGGCTCGAAGACGTACGGCACCTGATCCGCGAGCGGTTCCCCCGCTGAGGCCGGGTTATCCATCGCGATGTCGGGTGGTGATAAGCAAGCCGGGGTCGTGGTGGGACTTCGGTCGCTCAGGCGGCCTCCCTTCCGACGCACGGCGTGTCAACCAGCGAGGCTTGACTTGCGCAGTCCCACCAAGAACTTACGCGACCTCGTCCCACCCTACCTTAATAAGTCCCCGCTAGGGAACGCGGCAACTGGCCCGGCCGCGCTTCTCGAGGTACTGCTGGTGGTACTCTTCGGCACGGTAGAAGGGTCCGGCGGGAGCAATCTGGGTGACGATTTTCCGCGGATAACGGCCCGATTGGGCCAGCGCGCGTTTCGACTCCTCGGCGGCGCGGGCCTGCTCGTCGTTCAGGTAGAAGATGGCCGACCGGTACTGGGTACCCACGTCGGGCCCTTGGCGGTTCAACTGCGTCGGGTCGTGGCAATTCCAGAACACTTCCAGAAGTTGCTCGTAGGACACTTTTGCCGGCTCGAAGAACACGCGCACCACTTCCGCATGGCCGGTCGTTCCCGTGCAAACCTGTTTGTAGGTTGGGTTTTCGGTGTGCCCACCGCTGTAGCCGACCTCGGTTTCCGTGACCCCCTCGACCTGCCGGAACGCGGCCTCCACGCCCCAGAAGCAGCCGGCTGCGAAAATGGCCTGTTCCACGGTGGTCTCCTTCGATAATTGTGTCTCGGTTTGTGTGCCGGCGCCGGCTGTTTCGTCCAGGGGCGTTTCGGCGCCCACGGGGGCCGAGCATCCCGCCAGGGCGACGGCCAGGCAAATGGCGAGCCCTGCGGCGCCGCGGTTCCACTGGGTCCGCGTCCGACCCGGCCCCGCCTGAGTCGGGCGCGAGAGGATAGCGGCCCCGGCACGCCGCGTCACACCATGTTTCGTTCGCATTGCAGTACCCGCTCAATTCACGGAACGTTAAGCCACTGCCTGGGGGTTTCCGCGGCGGCCAATCCATTGTACGCTTTCCTGGGCCGGGAAGGCAAACCGGCATGACGCATACCGAATGGCGAATATGGCCCCCCCGAATTGCGGCAGGTAGGGGGACAGGTCCATTTTTCGGCCGTCCTGTTCCTCTGGAAAAGCGGCTGTTGGCCGAAAAATGGACCAGTCCCCGGCCGGCCGGTGAACGGTTACCGGATGGCGAATATGGCCCCCCCGAATTGGCACAAACAAAAGTACGCCGAGATTTACGAAGCAACCTGCGCCATGGTGCGCCATCGGAGGCGTTCGGACCCGGCGTTTACCATGGACAGCCTTCGCGGATTGCTCCGAACCGCCTATGCGGGCGAGGCCGACGGCTGGCCTGGCAAGACCACGATCGAGACCCTTTCCGACTCGGCTACCATCGCCGCCTACGAGGCCATGCTGCACCAGTGGCAGGAGGAAATGGAGCAATAGCCGAAGCCGTTCGTTGGCGCGGCAAGCGGCGGAAACGAACCGACCACGCTTGTAGGATGGACATTCCTGTCCGTCTTGTGGTTCGACGGACAGGAATGTCCATCCTACACCAGGCGTGCCAGTTTCCGGCCGGTGGTGCTCAGGGGATACCGGGCGAGTTCTTCGGCCCGGAGCCATTTCACCTCGGCGCCGTCCGGAGGGCTGCCCGGGGCCAGGCACCGCGCGGCATAACATTCGAGGGTGATTTGATAGCGGGTCACGCCGTGGCGGAGGGTGTGGAGCAACTCGCCCGGCTCGATGGCAATGCCCGTCAGATCGCGCACCTTCGCGGCGAGTTCGCGGCGCCGCTCCGCCGGTCTTTCGCCGTCGAGCGCGACGCGCGGGAAGTCCCACAGGCCGGCCCAACGGCCGCCGTCCGGGCAGCGCAACAGCAGCACCCGACCGCGGCGGCGGAGCAGCACGGCCGCCTCGCGCCGCGGGGTGAGCGCGGCGCGCGGTTTCGGGCGCGGAATGCCCCCTTGCAGGCCCAACCGCCGGGCCTCGCACAGTATGGCCACGGGGCACTGCTCGCAGCGCGGCGCCCGCGGCGTGCAAGTGCCGCCGCCCAATTCCATCATGGCCTGGTTGAACCGCCCGGCCTGCTTGCCCGGCAAAAGCAACTCGGCCAAGTGCCACAGGAGGCGCTGGCCCTCGGCGGAAGCCGGGTCGCCGCGGTAGGCGGCCAGCCGGCTGAGCAGCCGCCGGGTGTTGGCCTCCACAATGGGCAGGCGGGCATCGAAGGCGATCGACAGGATGGCCCCGGCCGTGTAGCGGCCGACGCCCGGCAAGCGGCGCACCGTTTCCACGTCGCGCGGGAATTGCCCGCCGTGTTCCGCAACGACGATTTTCGCCGCCTGGTGAAGCTGCCGCGCGCGCCGGTAGTAGCCCAACCCTTCCCAAAGCCGCAGGACTTCTTGCTCGTCGGCCCGGGCCAGGGCGTCGATGGTGGGAAACCGCGCGAGAAACCGCTCGAAATATCCCCGCACCGTGGCCACTTGGGTCTGCTGGAGCATGATCTCGCTCAGCCACACGGCGTAGGGGTCGCGCGTGCCGCGCCAGGGCAGGTCGCGGGCGTGGCGGCCGAACCAACGAAGCAACCGGCCCCGGAACGAACGCCGCCGGGACGCATCGAACAGTTCGGCAAGCGGCGGCCCGGTCACGGCAGCGGGATGTCCTTCAACTCGAACGGCAGTTCGATGTCGAGCACCAGGGCGGGCGTTTCGTATACGAAGCGAAGCTCGTCGGGCGGTCCCTCGACCGCGAAGCGATACGCCATGCCCACCTCGTTCTCGGCCTGCCGGGTGGGGTCGGCCCGGACGTAGTCGATTCGTTCGCCGGCGGGCGTTTCAAGATAGGCGGGATTGTTGAAAATCCAACCGCGGTGCGATTGCAAGGCTCCCGCCGCGTCGTCGAACCGCACCCGGATGCCCACTTCCCACAGTTCCCCGCTACGGCGGACGTGTTCCACCGCGACCGTGGCCCCGCCGATGCGCTGCCGCGCGCCCTCGGCCTCCAGGAGCCGATCGAATCGGAACGCGGCGACCTTGCCGGGAATCAGCGCATGCAGCGTGCCCCGAAGCCCCCCGACACGCTCGACCCCGCGCGCCGGCGCCTCAAAGGAATACGTCAGGCTCGCGGCAATCTGTTCGCCTTCGGCGGGCACTTCGAGCGTGGCCTCGGGATCGTCGACCACGAGCGGCTCGCCCTGCTCGTCTGCCGCTTCCACCGTCGCCATCGGCTGTTCCAGCGCGATGGGCCGCACGCGCGGCTCCCAGGTGATCTCGGTGGTCACCTGCAAGAGGGCCGTCCCGCCGTGACGCAAGTCGCGTTCGGTGCGCACTTGGACCGGCTCGACTCGCAGAGGCCCGGGGTAATCGGCGCGCCCGACCCTCGGTGCGTGCCCCTCCAGCCGCGCCACCAGATGCACGGCGCGCTCGTCGCCGTATGGATACACCGTCAGCCCCGCCAGGTCGAGAACCGAATCGAGCGCCTCCCAAAACGGCGCCTCGTCGAATGCGACCTCCAACTCCGGGTCAACGACCGGATGGCCGAAGCGGGCCCGGGCGTCCACAATTCGGTTGCCCGACTGCTCCTCGAGCACGGCCACCACCTCCGAGAGGCGCATGGTGCCTGCGGGAAGGGTCACGGTCGACGGTGCCGCCATGGCCTGGGCGGCGGTCTGCTCGAGCTTCTGCCGCACCCGCCCGAGCCGCTGCGCCACGCCGTCCGGCGTGCGGTCGGTGACCGGCGGAAGATGGTCGAGCACGGCGGGGCCGAACTCCAGGAGCGCCGCCTCTGCGGCGTCGCGTTCGGCCAGGCGAAGCGAGTCGAGTTGGCGCACCAGGCGGCGCACCTGAAGCGGCAGGTCGGCGCCGGCCGCGCCCGAATCGGGAGCGGCCCCGAGCGTCAACGCGACGAGTAGTAAGCCGTACATCGCAGATCCTTCGCGGGGGCCGCTACACGATTTCGAAATCGGTGAACGACACGTGCAGGTCGTCCTCGCCATGGTCGAGCACGCGGCTGAAGTCGAACGCACCCTGGCCTTCCGCTTCCATGCGCTCCAACTCCCGCTGGGCCTCCACCCGGACGGTCGTGTACGGCAGCGCTTGGAGTCGGGCCATCGGGATGGGCTTGCCGGTGACTTCGCAAATGCCGTACGTACCCTCTTCCATCCGCTCGAGGGCCTTTTCGATTTGGGCCAGTTCGCGACTTTCGAGTTCGGCCAACTGGGCGTTCATCTCGTCGTAGGCGCAATCCAGCGCGACATCCACCTCGTCGCCGCTTGCGGCACGGTTCAGGGCCTCCAGCTCGCTCAACTCGCCGGCCAGCGCCTTGCGCAGCGCTCGCCGCCGTTTGAGCAAAACCTGCCTGAGCTTCTCGATGGTCTGCTTCCTGTTCATATTCCTATTCATAGTTGCCTCCCCTCTTTGCCGGCCCGCAAGAGCCGGCGGCCGTCACCTTGCTTCGGCCCCCCGGTTCGTTGCGATCCCGGCGGTTGTTGGGCCCGGCCCCTGGGCCGGGCAAGGAATGCCTTTCGTTCCCAGGGCAAGGTTACCGCAGGCAGTGCGACCTTGTTCGCAAATGCCCGCACAATTATTTCCGCCCCCGCTGTGGGGGCAAGTGCATCAGGGGTTTCTGCCTCATTCGGGCACCGCCCCCACGCCCGCAGACAGGCCGGAAAAGCCGCCTCGCGCAGTTCCATAAAAATTGTCGGTCCAATTTCAAGTCTAGCTTATTGCGCCGCGAACACCTTTGTGATACGATGCGAACTTCCGGAAAGTTCCCCGTGACTAGGAAACGCGCCAGGGGTGTTCGCCACATGCCGCCGGGCCAGAAGTGGGCTGCTGGCCGACCGGCGTCGAATTGTCCTCCCGCCGGACATTCTGTCGCACCATCGCTCGCCGTCCTCTCGCCCATCTTGACGCCGCCTCCCGGTTGTATCCTGCTGTTCTCCGCCGGTTGCCCACCGCCTTTGCGGTATCGCAGGGGTCGTTGGGGCACGGCGGATGGATTACCACCGTCAGCGATGTGCAAATCCGTTGCCAAGACGTCGAAGGAAGCCAGCCGATGCCCATTTCGCAAACTACGCTTACCCATCTTGCCCACTTTGACACTCCGACGGTCTGCAATGCCGTCGAATTGTACGGCATTCGGCCGCAGGATGTGGGATTTATGGACAGCCGTATCCGAGCCTGTTTCCCCGAACTGAACCCCATGGTGGGCTTTGCGGCGACCGCGTCGTTTCGGGCGTCCTTCAAGCCGCAACCCGACGGAGGGGTGTACGACAACATGATCGAGCAAGTCCGATCATTCGACGGCCTCGCAGGTCCGGCCGTGGTTGTCATTCAGGACCTGGACGACCCACCCGTTGGAGCCGTGTTCGGCGAGGTTATGTGTTCCACCTATCGGGCGTTCGGGGCCGTGGGGCTGGTGACCGGCGGGGCCGGCCGCGACCTTGAACAAGTGGCCGCCCTCCGATTCCCCGTGTTTACCGGCTCAACCATCTGCTCGCACGCCTACCCCCAAATCGTCGACATGGGCAAGGCGGTCCGAATCGGCGGGCTGGTGGTCCGGCAGGGCGACCTGCTGCACGGCGACGCCAACGGGGTGACCGGCATCCCCATGGAAATTGCCGACGAATTGCCCGAGGTGACCGCCGAGTTCGCCGCCGCCGAGCGCATCCTGCTCGACTACTTGCAGGGGCCGGGTGAAAAGACACTTGCCGGAGTGGCCGAAGCCCACGCCGACTCCGCCACGGCGGTCGACCGCCTCCGGCAGCGCGTCCAAAAAAGGGGCCGCAGCTCTTTTCCGGGCGTTTAGGGAAGACGTTCCAGCCGACCTCCCGGCATCGTTCCACCCCGCTCAGCTTGGGTTGTCGACAGGCGCTTGGATCAGCCGTCGTAGCTGTGCGCAGAGACGTTGGGCCGGCGGATC
>SKJM01000141.1 GCA_007122045.1 Planctomycetales bacterium
GGCGTGGAGGCGCAGACGTTCGAGCCGGGCGAGCCGATCCGCCTGATGTACCGCCTTTGGATTCACGCCGACGACGGCGAAACCGAGGCCATCGCCCGGGCGTACGACGCCTACGGCGCCGGCACGGAGGCCCGGTGGGAATAGGGCGCCGCGTTACCGCGTGATCTCGCACTCGGGCAGGGCGGCTTGCAGTTTCTCGACGGCCTCGGCGGTGACGGCCGTCAGCGAGACGTCGAGCCGCTTGAGGCTTTCAAGCCCTTCAAGGTGGGCGAGTCCCGCGTCGGTGATGCGGGTTTGCTGGAGGTTCAGGTCCTCCAGCGATTCCATGCGGCCGAGGTGCTCGAGGCCGGCGTCGGTGATGACGGTGTTTTCCAGGTTGAGCCACCGCAGGGCGGGAAGCCGCGCCAAGTGCTCCAGGCCCGCGTCGGTGATGTCGGCGCGCCAGAGGTTCAGCCGCCACAGCTTGGGGAAGTTATCGGCGATGATTTCCATCGCGGCGTCGTCGGCCTGCGTTTCGGAGAGGTCGAGCCGTTCGAGATTCGTCATGCCCGCCAGGTGGGCGATTCCCTCGCCTGAGACGGGCGTGTCGCGCAGCGAGAGAGTTTGCATCTTCTCGAGCCCGGCCAGGTGCGCCAGCCCGGCGTCGGAGATGTAGGCCCGCATCAGGGTGAGGTGGGTCAGCTCGGTGAGGTCTTTGAGTTCGGCCAGGCCGTCGTCAAATACGTTCGCGTCCTCCAGCGAGAGCGAACGGAGCCCTTGCAGTTGCGCCACGTACTCGAGCCCGGCATCGGTGACGCCGGGGTTGCGCAGTTGGAGGCTCACCAGGTTTTCCAGGCCCGTAATATGGGCCAGTCCGGCGTCGGTCACCAATGAGCAGCCGCGCACGTCGAGCAGGCGAAGGCGGGCCATCTCGCCCACGTGCCGGAGCCCTTCGTCGGTGATGTTGTTGTACAGCAGCGACAGCCGCTCCAGCTTGTCCAACGACTTGAGAGGCTCCAGGGCGGCGTCGGTCATGTCGGTGGTGCGGCGCAGGTTGAGCGCCTTCAGGTTCGTCAGTTCCGCAAGCCGCCGGATTCCCTCGTCGGTCGCATCGGTGTTCTCCAGCACGAGGTCTTCAAGCTGTTCGAACGCCGGCAGGTGCCGTACTCCCTCATCGGTGATGCCGGCGCCCCACAGTGCCAGGGTGCGCAGGTCGGATAACGCCGTGAGCCGTTCCACGTCCTCGTCGGTGACGGAACGCTGGTGCAGATCGACCTCGATCACCCGCCCCTGGTCGTCCTTCCGAACCGTTCCCCTCAGTTGCTTAACCCTTTCGATGGCGGCCTGAACCGCCGGATCGATCGGCTCGGGCTCTTCCACCACGGGTTCGGGTTCGTCGACCGGTTCCGGCTCGTCGACCGGCTCCGGGGCAAGGGGCGGTTCGGGGGCTTCGGGCTGGGGGCATCCTGCCAGGGCGATGACCAGCAGGCATGCCAGGACAAAACGGATGCCGGAGCGGATGGGGAGAGATGACATGGCACTTGCTCCTGTTCGCAAGAAAACGGACGGAAAATGACGCACGATCCGGCGCGGGATCTGCCGAATACCTCAGGATAACCGAATTCGGCCCGCCGGCGAAGGCCTGGCTTGCATATTGGGGGGTCTTGCCCCGCCCTTCAGGGCATGCCGCGGTGTAGGAACGGCCGTGCGATTGAACTGGCAAACGCTTCTGTCGGAGTTCACGCTTGAGCGTGCGAAGCGGCAATGTGCGATCCGAGCACGCTCAAGCGCGAACTCCAACCGACCGCAAGCCCATTCCTGCACCCGGCAGGGCGGCTTGCTTGCCGGGCTCGCCACTTGCGACCTTTCGTCGGCTGCGGTATGGTGGGGGGGTGGGTTTCCGGGGGTCGGCTCCCACCTTCCTTGAACTCAGCCGACGCAAACGGAGCCCCCAAGGCGGCTTTCCCTCTCCCGTATTACCAAGAAAAGGAGTCCCCCGAGATGGCAACACGAACGACACGACGCCGGTTCCTGAAGACGACCAGCGCGGTTGGTATTGGGTACTTTGTAACTTCCGGGCTGCGGGCCTGGGCCAACGATTCGCCGAACGAACGAATCCGCATGGCCAGCGTCGGCGTCGGCGGCAGGGGGTCGGCCAACTCGAACGACGCCAGCCGGTCCGGCGAACTGGTGGCCATTTGCGACACCGACACCGGACGGCTCGAAGGGGCCGGCAAGCGGTTCGCCGGCGCCAAGCAATACACCGATTTCCGCACGATGCTCGACGAGATGGGCGACCGGATCGACGCCGTGACCATCAGCACGCCCGACCACACCCACGCCCCCGCCGGCTTGATCGCCCTGCGCATGGGCAAACATTGCCACTGCGAGAAGCCGATGACCCGCACCATTTATGAAGCCCGCCTGATGGGCGAGATCGCGCGCAAGCAGGGCGTGGCCACGCAGATGGGCAACCAGGGAACCGCCGGCGCCGGATTGCGCAAGGCGGCGGCGTTGCTTCGGGCGGGGGTGCTGGGGAAGGTCCGCGAGGTGCACGTGTGGACGAACCGCCCGGTCTGGCCCCAGGGCGGCTCCCGGCCCGACCCGCGGCCGGAGCCCGAGAACCTGAAGTGGGACCTGTGGCTGGGCCCCGCGCCGGAGCGGCCCTACGGCCCCGGCTATCATCCCTTCGCTTGGCGCGGCTGGTGGGACTTCGGCACCGGCGCCCTCGGCGACATGGCCTGCCACACGATGAACATGCCGTTCGCCGGCCTCGACCTGCGCGACCCCGTTTCGGTGCAGGCCGAAACGTCCGGCCACAACCTCGACAGCTTCCCCAACTGGTCGGTCATCACCTACGAGTTCCCCGCCACCGGCGAGCGCGGCGCCCTGAAGATGGTCTGGTACGACGGCGGCCGGCGCTGCCCGCCGGAACTGCTCGGCGGCGAGGAGCCCAGCGCCAGCGGCGCGTTGATCATCGGCGAAAAGGGCAAGATGTACTCGCCGGGCGATTATGGCGGCAGTTACCGGTTGATGGACGGGGCCGAGAAGGTGGAGGTCGAGTTCGCACCGTCGCCGGGCCACTTCACCGAGTGGGTCAACGCCGTTCGGGGCGGCGAGCCAGCCATGTCGAACTTCCCCGATTACGCCGCCCCGCTCACCGAGACGGTGCTGCTGGGGAACCTGGCCGTGTGGGCGGCCCCCGAGCCCGGCACCGGCCCCAAGGTCGAGTGGAACGCGCGGAACCTGAAGGCCACCGGCGCCGAAAACCTGGAAGCGCTGGTGAAGCCCGAGTACCGCGAGGGTTATATTCTGGACGTTTAGGCCGCGGCGCCTACCGCCCGGCCAGGACGGTTTCGAGCGTTTGGCGGAGGACGCCGGCGCTGTTCCGCAGCGCCTGCGCCTCCTTCGGCCAGAGTTCCACCTCGTGCCGGGCCGCGGCGCCGTGCCGGCCGACCTCCGTGGGCACGGAAAAGGCGACGTCCCGAACGCCGTAGCAGCCTTCCTGCAAGGTCGAAACGGGCAGTACGCGCCGGCTGTCGAGCGCCATGGCGTGGATCACCTCGGCGATGGCCAGCCCCACGGCGAAGCCCGCGCCGCCCTTCTTCTTGATGACCTCGGCCCCGGAGCCCTTGGTGCGGTTGAACAGTTCGGCCGCGGCGTGCGGGCTGAAGCCGGGGTATTTCTCCAGCGGCAGACCGGCCACCGTGGCGCTCGACCAGACGGGCACCATGCTGTCGCCGTGCTCGCCGAGGATCAGCGCCGATACCTGCGTGGGCGGGGCCTTCAGGTAGTCGGCAATGAGGCTGCGGAACCGGAGGGTGTCCAGCAGCGTGCCCAGCCCAAGCACCTGCGCGGGCGGCAGGTCGAGCCGCTGGGCCGCCAGATACGTGAGGATGTCGACCGGGTTGGAAACGACCAGCACCGTGGCGTCCTTCTTAAGGCCCGCTTGGCTCATCTCGCCGAGGATGCTCAGGAACAGGTCGACGTTGCGGTTGATCAGGTCGAGGCGGCTTTCGTCGGGCTTGCGCCGCAGTCCGGCGGTGATGCACACGCAATCGCTGGTGGCCACCTGCTCGTACCCGCCGGCGCGGATCACCTGGTCGGCCGCGACCGAGGCGCCGTGCAGCAGGTCGAGGGCCTGCCCTTCGGCAGCCTCGCGGTTCACGTCGAGCATGGCGATTTCGCGCACCAGGCCGCCCGCCTGCAGGGCAAAGCCCGCGCACGAGCCGACTAATCCTCCGCCTCCGATGATACTAATTTTCATGATTTCAACTGCTCCATCACCCGGTCGGTAATCATCTGGACGAGTTGTTCCACGTCGATGCCGCCCGGATTGGACGCTGAGCCGTTGCTGTCGGCCTTGCCGTCACCGCCCTTCGGAATGAACGTCGGCGGCTGGAACGCGCACCGCTCGACGCCGGTTTCCTTCCAGCTTTCGCGGAACACGTCGTTGGCGCAGATGTCGCAGTTGCTCAGCTTGTGCCGCGGGTCCTTCATGCCCCACTGGGCCTTCAGGTCCAGCAGCGCCTGGGCCTCCGGCTCGGTGAAGTAGCTGATGCGGCCCAGGCCCCGGGCCAGCATGAGCATGCGGCAGTAGGCGTCGAGCACCTCGGTCCACCAGTAGGCCTTCTCGACCGTCTCGCCCCAGCTCACCGTGCCGTGGTTGGCCAGGATGATGACGTTCGACTTGTTCACGAACGGAAGGATCGTATCGGCGAAACTCTGGCTGCCGGGCGTGTCGTACCGGGCGATGGGCACCTCGCCGAGGAAGATCTCGACCTCGGGCAGGACGCACATGGGCACGGGCTCGCGGGCGATGCCGAACGCGGTGGCGTGCGGCGGGTGGCAATGCACCACCGACTTCACCTCCGGCCGCGCCTTCATAATGGCAATATGCAGCTTGATCTCGCTCGTGGCCTTCCGCCGGCCGGAGGTCTGCTTCCCCTCCCCGTCGACCGTGCACAGGTCGTCCGGCTTCATGAAGCCCTTGCTGATGCCCGTGGGCGTGCACACGATTTCATTGGGGCCCATGCGGTAGCTGACGTTGCCGTCGTTGGCCGCGGCGAAACCCTTCTTGTAAATGCGATCGCCGATGGCGCAGATTTCTTTCTTGATCTCGAACAGGGTCGGCATGATGTCGTTCCGTAGTGATTATTGCGATGGTGGAATGGGTTTGTACGTGAGGGTGTCGAGGATGGCGGCGTTGTACGCGTCGATCGGCTTGACGTCGGGGTAGAAGGGCATGGCCGCCTCGCGCCCCTCGCTCAGTGCAATGGTGCTGCCGAAGCCCGCGCCCAACTCGTCGAATACGACGACCTCCTCCTGCCATGCGTCCGATTGCTCCTGCAGGTTGTCCCACGACTGCGGCACGGCCAGCTTGAAGCTGGCCCCGGCGAGGCTCGGGTGCCGGGTGTTCAGCGTAACGGTTCCTATGATCTTGCCGATGCGCATATCTGCGGTAGGGCGGGCCGCGCCCGCCGGAAGTGTTCTTTCGCGTGGGTGAACCCGGCTGCTCAGACAGCCGGAACCACCCACCCTACGCCGGAAGTGTTCTTTCGCGTGGGTGAACCCGGCTGCTTGGGCAGCCGGAACCACCCACCCTACGCTAATCGTTGTTTCAACTCATGCGGGCAGGCGCGGGGGGCGCCGCGGTACAACTCGGAGGCCATTTGTTTCAGTTGGAACAGCGTGCGGTCGGCCCAATCGACGGCCAGCACGTTGCCGCCCACCGCCGCCAGGTCGGCCGCCGCTTGCGGGGCGCCGAGCCCCAGGACCGCGCGCACGCCCGCGTGCCGGTTGGCCAGGCACAGGGCCATGGCCGGCCGGCGGGTGAGCACCAGGCCCACGATGCCGCCGCGGCCGATTGCGGCGGCCAGGGCGTCGGTTGCGGCAATGAGGCAGTCGGATGCCTCCAAATCGGCCGGCACCCCTTCCTGCCGGAGCATCGCCATTAGCGGTGCGGGGTCGTACTGCTTCGACA
>SKJM01000126.1 GCA_007122045.1 Planctomycetales bacterium
GACAAGATCACCAAGCGGTTCTACGACCGGTTCAAGACCGAGCACACCGGGTTCCTGAAGTTCATCAAGGGAATCCGGTCCGACGCCGACCTTCAGTGGTACACGTCGCTGATGCTCAACCGGCTGATGTTCGTCTACTTCATCCAGAAGAAGGGCTTCCTCGACGGCGACGCGGACTACCTCCGCAAGCGGCTCAAAATGGTGCGGCAGGCCCAGGGCAAGGACAAGTTCCAGTCGTTCTACCGCTACTTCCTGCTGCGGCTGTTCCACGACGGGTTGGGCAAGTCGGCCGCCGACCGCCGGCTCGACGCGGCCATGGAAAAGCTGCTGGGCAAAGTACCGTTCCTCGACGGCGGCTTCTTCGAGGTCCACGAGTTGGAAGAGCGTTACACCGACATCGACATCCCCGACCGCGCCTTCGAGAAACTGTTCGACTTCTTCGACCAGTACCAGTGGCACCTCGACGAGCGCCCGCTGCGGAAAGACAACGAACTCAACCCCGACGTGGTCGGCTACATCTTCGAGAAGTACGTCAACCAGAAGCAGATGGGCGCGTACTACACCAAGGAGGACATTACCGAGTACATCTCGAAGAACACGATCATCCCGTACCTGTTCGACGCGGCGAAGAAGAAATGCCCCATTGCGTTCCAGCCCGACGGCGCCCTGTGGCGGCTGCTGCGCGACGAACCGGACCGCTACATCCACCCGGCCGTGCGCCAGGGCGTCATTGACCAGGAGGGCCACGTCATCCCGCTGCCGGCCGATATTGCGGCCGGCCTTGACGACGCGGCCCGGCGCGGCGGCTGGAACCGGCGTGCCGACGCCCCCTACGCGCTGCCGGCGGAAACCTGGCGCGAGCACGTCGCCCGCCGCCGCCGCTGCCTTCAGGTGCGCGAGACGCTGCGCGCGGGCGAGGTGGCCGACATCGACGACCTGGTGACGCTGAACCTCGACATCTGGCAGTTCGCCCGCGACGCGATCCTCAATTCGGAAGGCCCGGACCTGCTCCGCGCGTTCTGGCACACCCTGGCCGGCCGGGTGCCGGAGCGGTCGAACGAGGCGTTCGAGCCGGGCATGACCGTGCTCGATCCCACGTGCGGCTCCGGCGCGTTCCTGTTCGCCGCCCTGCGCATCCTGGAAACCCTGTACAGCGACTGCCTCGAACGCATGGGCTGGTTCGTCGAGGAAGAGGAAGGGGGACTGTCCCAATTTTCGCACACCGGCGACGATGCCCCTTCGCCCACCCCTTCCGCCGCGAAAATGGGACTGTCCCCTTCCCCCTCCAAGAAATACCGCGACTTCAAGCGCATCCTGGCGAAACTGGCCGAGCACCCGGGCGAGCGGTACTTCATTCTCAAGTCGGTTATCATCAACAACCTGTACGGCGTGGACATCATGCAGGAGGCGGTCGAAATCTGCAAGTTGCGGCTGTTTCTGAAGCTGGCGGCACAGGTCGAAACGGCCGATCAGATCGAGCCGCTGCCCGACGTGGACTTCAACATCCGCGCGGGCAACACGCTGGTCGGCTACACGTCGCTCGATGCGATCCGCCGCGCGGCCCAGCGCGATTCGTCCGGCCGGGGCAAGCTGACGTTCAGCGACGCGGCCGAGGCGGTGCAGCGTATCGAGGAAGAGGCCGCGCTGGTCGGAAAGGCCTTCCGCCGGCTCCGGGCGCAGCAGACCACCCCAGGCGGCAAGGTAACGCCCGCCGACAAGCCGGGGCTCTGCGCCCGCCTGGCCGTGCTCGACGACGAACTCGACCGCTGCCTGGCCGGCGAATACGGCGTGAACGCCGAGAGGCCGAACGACTTCACCGCCTGGAAGGCCGGCCACGAGCCGTTTCACTGGTGCGTCGACTTCTACGGCATCATCAGCGCCGGCGGGTTCGACGTGGTTGTCGGGAACCCGCCGTATGTGTCTGCGGCCAAGGTGCGTAAGGCCTATGCCGTCAAGCAATATGCCACCGCACGGTGTCCCGACATCTACGCCTGGTGTCTCGAACGTGTTTCTCAGCTCGTGCAATCCGATGGGCGCACCGGAATGATCGTCCCGCTTAGCCTCGGTTTTAGCGGTGATTTCGACGTGCTGCGGTCACTGTTGTACGGAGCCTATTGCACGAACTGGTTTTCGTCATTCGGCCGCATTCCCGCCGCGTTGTTTGCGCACGACGTCCGAGTTCGCAATACGATCCATCTCGGGTCGAAACGTGGGCACGGCCGCCAGTACACGACTCGCTTACACCGCTGGTTCGATTCCGAGCGCGGGGCCCTTTTTTCCTTGATGTCCTATGCCCGCTTCGACCCCACTCGCTGGTCGAATCGTATTCCAAAGCTGAATACCCAGGCGCTCCTGGATGCATTTGAAGAGGCCGCCGAGAAGACAGCAAGCCTCTCAACAGCCATTTCTCCGCGGCCCACGAAGCACCGCCTCTCCTTCAAGAAGACCGCCTACAATTGGCTCAACTTCTGCCGGAAGCTGCCACCCTGCCACGACAAGCGGGGGGAGCGAATCCCGCATACACAGTTCGATGGCCTCTATACATGGACAGAAGCCGACGCAACCAGCCTATACCTGCTGCTTAACGGCAAGCTTGAGTTGGCGTTTTGGCTCGCGGTTGGCGATGATTTCCACGTTGCCAAGTGGATGTTTGCAGAGCTACCCGCTGATATCGCAGGCCTGTCCGACGAGGATCGGCAGGGACTTGGGCGCCTTGCCGGTCGTCTCGAGACGGCGATGAACGCGGCCGCGTCATTCAAGCGGAATGCGGGGAAACGCGTCGGGAACTACAACCTTGCCCGGTGCCGTGCTGTGACGGACGCGAGTGACGCGGTGTTTGTAAAGGCTTTCGGTTTTGAGCACGTGTGGGAGGATATAGAGTTGCTCTATGTTCAATGTGTCAGGACCGATTTCAGCGACGGCGCCGACCGGGAGCAGGAATAGGGGGCATGAGTGACCAGACCGTCCGGCGCGACCTGAATTTCCTGGGGACATCGGCTTCGACGTGTCGGAGACCGTCGGAGAGCATGGTCAGAAAGCGGTGGCGCATTCGACGGCTTCCCGAATCGATGTCGGTCAGGGATGCGGTCCGCGCGAAGTACGGTCTCATCCAGGGAGCGCATGCAGTGGCCGGTGTCGGGGCAGAAGCCGATCCGCTTGCCCCTATGGAACGGGGGCGGCCCGCCCATCAGGGTGTATTGCCTGGAAGCAATCGGTACTGAAACACGCCGGGGCGGCATGGTACTGTAACCACCCCCTCGGTCATGCCGACCGGCTCGCGGGCCACGAGGACGCCGTCCTCGGCCACCGCCTCCAGCCACGCCGGCTCGGCGGTCGGCCAGGGCAGTTCATTCAGGTGAACGCGCACCTCGAACTCGCGGCCGCGCGGGTTGGGAAGCGGGGTCATGATCAGGGCATCCCCATCCCGATGGATTCGCACACCACCCGAGGTAACCACCGCGCCGAAGTCGACCGGTTTACCCTCCGGATTCACCCGGGCGAGATAAGGGTCGGTCTTGGGTTCTTCGTGCGGCGTCCAGGCGATGCCCGTCACCTCGTCCTCCTCGCCCCCAAAGCGGATCGTGCCGAGCCGGATGCGGCGGTCGCCGGTGGCCGGCCCGGAAAGGGCCAGCCGGGCGCCGCTTTGGGGATCGTACAGCCCGCCGAGCAGTTCGAAGCTCTGGCCGGGCTTCACGCCGGCGGGAATGCGCGCCGCGGCGCCGGCCGCAATGGTTCCGTCCCGTGCCGCCTCGAACGCCCCGGGGTCCTGCCCGGCCTGGAAGACGATTTCTTCCCGCTCATCGCAGAAATGGAAGAAGGGCCGATAGTTTTCCGGAATGGGATCGCCGGCCTGCCACGCGACCGACAGCGCGAGCCGCCCCTCGGTGTGGCGAAGGTCCGTGACGCGCGGCCGGATGCGCCGCGGGCCGTCGACCCTCAGCCGCCCATTGACGTACACGCTTCGCGGCGTGCGCACCGACTCGGCGATGACGCCGTTGCGGCGGGCGACGGAGGCCTCGACCACGCCGCCCTCGACCGGCGCCCGGGCGAGGAACCCATGCTGGGGCAGCACGTGCCCCTGGACGTGCCAGTCGCTTTCTCCCCGGTTGACCCACACCCGGCCTCCCTCCGACCATCGCACGTGCTGACGGTGCAGGTCGTCGCCGGCGTACTCGACCGATTCGATGCGTTTCAGGGCCAATGCCCGCATCAGGTCGTCGAGCAGCCAATGCTTTCGCACCACGTGGTGGCCGAACGGTTCCGACACCATGCCGGGGCGGCCGGTGAGCACTTCGGTCGAGATGTAGTCGTCGCTGTAGACGCCGTGCAGCCGCAGGTCGAGCCCGGCCGCGTATCGCGGGGCGTAGCCGGCCCCGTGGAGGATGAACCGGTCGTGGTGGGCGGCATCGAACCAGGGCGTGCGCTCGGCGGCGGCGCACGGCCAATCGAACGCGGCCCAGGCATAGCGATGGCCGGCAGCGACATCGCCCACGCGCAGGTGGTTCGCCGTGGCGCCGTCGAGCCGGCCGATGAGTTGGTCGTGGCCGCTCTCGGAGATTTGCGGGGCATTGCCGCCCAGGTCATCGCGAATCCACGCGAACAGGTCGCCCCAGACCTTGCGCGTGTACAGGGCGTCGAAGAAGCGGCCGTCGGCGGTCCAATAGTCGTAGGGCGGGGCGCTCGACCAGACGTCGATGAAATACGCGGTCGGCCCCAAGCCGTCGCGAATCAGGGCGAGGTTCCGCTGGAGGAACGGCTCGATGCGGTCGGCCCGGAACCGGTACGAGCGGGCGCCGCGCCATTCGTTCAGCCAAGCCTTGACCGGCTCGCCGCGCGGGGTGAAGGCAATGTGATTTTCGTAGGAGAATTCGCCGGCGTCGGGGTAGAAGTCGATGTAGTTGTCGTGCAGGGCGAACAGCGCGCCCGACTCGGCGCACGCCGCCGCCAGGTCGCGCAGTTCTTCCAGGGAGCCGCGTTGCGGATTGGGCGGGTAGATGTCGGGCAGGCGGTAGTCGTAGCCCCAGCGCTGCCAGTTGTGGAAGATGACCAGCGAATCGCCCAGCCCGTAGCGGAACGCCCGGCGCAGCGCCCGGGCCGTCTCGCCGTATTGCCCGCCCCACAGGTCGAATACGAAGCGGCCCGCCAGCTTCTCCACCCCGCCGGCCGGCTCCAGGCCGTTCACGTCGCGCCACACCTTGACGGCATCCCACACGTTCCCGGCGGGAATGAACGTGAAGGTCGGCCGGTGGGCGGCGTGGAGCGAATAGTGCCGCCGGTCGGGGTCGACGTCGAAGCGGTCGGGCGGCACATCCACAGCCTGCACCAGGGAAAGCCCGTGGTCGAAATCGGCCCCGACGAACGAGGTGGCCAGCCGGTGGCCGTCGAACCGGAGCGAATAGGGCCCCGGCTCGCGCACCACGTTGCCGTGGCCGGCGTACACCTGCCGCGCCGTGCGGTTCCACGGGCCGGCGGCCACCTCCTCGAGGTACACAACCTGCCAGGGCTCGGCGGCGGGGACGTTTTCAAGCCGGAACGCCGCCCGGAGCACGCCTTCGCCCACCCACAGCTTGCCGGCCAGCTCGAACGGTCCCAGCGGGCTGGTGAAGAAGTGCCGCACGCGGTAGGCGCCGTCCTGCCGGTCGGTTTCCACGCGCTCGAGCAGCAGCGGCGAGCGGGCGTCGTCGATGCGCTCGCCCAGGACGCGCACTTCGAAGCCGTGGAACAGCAGCCGCCGATCGGCGCCCGTGAATCCCACGGCCGCGTCGAGCAGCCCCCGGTGGCCCGGCCAAACGCGAACCTCCATGGCTTCCCCGGCGCCGGGAATCTGCCCGAGCAGCACGGAGTCGGCCGCCGGGCCCGGCGGGAAGGGCGCGGGTTCCGGAGGCGCGCCGGCGGTGAGGACCGGCTCGGCCCAGTACGATTGATCCCAGCCGGTATCGTGCTTCGGCCCGGGGTGCGAC
>SKJM01000486.1 GCA_007122045.1 Planctomycetales bacterium
CGCCGCAGGCGAACGGCGCCACCGAACCGGCACACGATCCTCCGCCGCCCATACAACTGGAACCGTTCACCCAAACGATCCCCGGCACGGACGTGGCCCTGGAGATGCTCCCTATCCCCGGCGGCGCGTTTACCATGGCTGATCCCTACGGCGACGGCCTCCTGCGGGTGACCATCGAGCCGTTCTGGATGCTCAAGACCGAAGTGACCTGGAACGCCTACAGCATCTTCGCCTACCGCCATCCTTTGAGTGAGCAAACTCGCGAGTTCTCCAACGTGTACGGGGCCGACGCACTCTCGCGCCCTACCGACCCGTTCCTGCCGCCGGGACCGGACCATCGGCACTGGGGCCGCGAGGGCGAGCCGGCCATCCGCATCACCTTCTACGCGGCCGAACGGTTCTGTCAATGGCTGTCGGAGCAGACCGAGCGGCAATATCGCCTACCGACCGAAGCGGAATGGGAGTACGCCTGCCGCGCCGGCGCGCCGCCGGGAGAATGGATTCTCGATGAAGCGGCACTGGACCGGGTGGCCTGGTACGCCGACAATTCCGGCGATACGCCCCGGCCGGTGGCCGCCAAGGCGCCCAACGCCTGGGGCCTGTACGATATGCTGGGCAACGTGGCCGAGTGGTGCGTCGGGCTGGGCGACCAGCCGGTGGTGCGCGGCGGCGCGTTCGACGACCTGGCCGAGGACATCCGCCCCGACCGGCGCGAATACCCGTCGCCGCACTGGCAGGAGAGCGACTACCAGGACCCGAAGAGCCGTTGGTGGCTCCACGACGCGCCGCACGTGGGCTTCCGATTGGCGTGCGACCCGGCCTGATCACCTCGGCGCTGCGGCGGGTATAGCAAGCTCCCGACTTTCGTGGGATACGCTTCCTTCCGTGGGATAGGCTTCGAGCCTGTCGATTTCCGCTGACAGGCTTCCCTACGGGGTGCGGGGGCGTCAGGCCCCGGCGGCATCCGGGCAACGGGTGGCCAGTTCGTGGTAGCGGCGATGCGCCTCGCGCAGCCCCCAAAGCAGGTAGGCGTTGCCTCCGAGCGAGCCTGCCAGCGCTAGGGCCGTGCCCACCAGCAGCATCCAGGGGCGCGAGGGCGGCGCCGGGGCGGGAGCCTCGCCCGCCGGAACCGCGCCGTCCCCGTCGGCCGGCTCTGCCTCGTCGGGGTCCGGCGTCAGGTAAAGGGCCTGCCGTTCCGGTAGGGGTCGGGCGGCAGGCTCCGGCGCCATGCGGGAAGGACCGGACGCACCCGCCGCAGGCTCTTCCTCCTGCGGGGGCAGCGCGGGCGGCGGGGCCTCACGCGGCAGGTCGCCCGTGCCGATCATGATCCGGTACGCCCGTACGTCGCCCACCGACGCCGGAATGTCGGTCATCCACGGCTCGCCCATCTTCATCGCTTCCACGTCGGTGGGCGAGAGCTGGATGAGGTACTCCATGCCCCGCCCGTCGGGCAGCGGCCGCCATCCCACGCCGCCGCTCAAGAGCAATCCACCCATCATCAGGCTATGCAAAACCATACGGCCCCTCCTGTTCCGGCGAGCGGCGGAGAAGGACATACCGGTGAACCGCAGCCCGCAACTCGCCTTGATATCCACTTCCCTCCATTGTAACAGAAGGGGGCAGGGCCTGGCGAGCCGGCCGGCCCGGATTATTCATCGTGATGTAGGGTGGGACACGCAAGCCAAGGTCGTCGCGGCACTTCGGTCGCTCAGGCGGTCCCGCTTCCAGACAAGCGGCGCGTCAATCAGCGCGGCATGGCGTGCGGAGTCCCACCAAAACCTTACGCGACCTCGTCCCTTCAGGCATCATCCGAGCCGGCGTTCCGCCAAGCGCCAGGACATCAGTCTTCGAGCAACACCTTTTCGAAGGCTGCGCAGAAGTCGGGCAGGTCCTTCGGCAGGCGCGAGGTGATGATGTTCCCGTCGCGGACCATGGGCACGTCGCGGTAGTTCGCGCCCGCCCCGCGAAGCTCGGCCGCCATGCCCGCAAAACACGTCGCGTTCTTCCCCTCGAGCACCCCGGCGGTGACCAGCACCTGGGGGCCGTGGCAAATGGCGGCGACGGGTTTGCCGGCTTCGGTAATCTCGCGGGCGAAATCGACAATGGCCTCGTGCCGGCGCAGATTCGCCGGCGACCGCCCGCCCGGAATCACCAACCCGTCGAAATCGTCCGGCGAGACGTCGCCCACCGCCGTATCGACGAGCACCTGGATATCGCTGTTGTACGCGGTGACCAGGCCGGGGGCGGTGCCCACCACGGTCACCTTCGCGCCGCGGTTGACCACGTAGCCCAGCGGAACGAGCGCTTCGGCGTCCTGGACACCTTCGCCTATGAGAAAGGCGATGTGCTTGCCGGCGAGCGGGCCTGCGTGCTCATCGGCTGTCGCCGGCGTGCCGCCGAGCACGAGCAGGGCCGCCACTGCTGCGACCACGCAACCATACAAACCTTTGCCAAACATCGACTTGGGACCTCGCATCTTCATTCTCCTATTGGCCAGAGCCACAATTCCGCCGGGCCGAGCACCGTGCCCGGCCCGCTATGGTTGTTCCATTGTATACCGCCGGCGAAGCGCGGAAAACCGCCTCGGCGTGTCCCGGCCAACGGACACACAGGCAATGGGGCGCGAGTCCACCCGTTGGTCGGGCATGTGGGTGCGGTTCCAGCGGGGCGGCACCTGTGCTACACTCTACCCGAAAATGGCCCTTCTTGCCTGGGGAGATTGCGGCATGCCGAGTGTCAGCCGGTTCATGGAACAGAACTTCAAGCACTTCAACGCGCGCGAGACGTTGGATGCGGCGCGCGCCTATCGTCGCCTGGTGGACGAGGGCGGGAAGATGCTCCTGGCCATGGCCGGGGCGATGAGCACCGGCGAACTAGGCATCTCGCTAGCCGAGATGGTCCGGCAGGGCAAGGTCCATGCCGTCTCCTGCACCGCGGCCAACCTCGAAGAGGACCTTTTCAATCTTTTTTCCCGAAATAGCTATAAGCCGCTTCCCCACTATCGCGACTTGACCCCGGAGCGAGAGGTCGCGCTGCGCGAGTCGGGCTTCAACCGCGTGACCGACTCGGCCATCCCCACAACCGTGATGCGCGAGGTCGAGAACCTGCTCTACGAGATGTGGGCCGATGCCGCCGAGCGCGGGGAAAGCCGGTTTCCGTGGCAATACGTGTACGACTTTCTCGACCTGCCCCAGGTGACCCGCTACTTCGACGTTCCGCCCGAACACTCGTGGGTGTTGGCGGCCAAAGAGGCCGGCTTGCCTATCTACACGCCTGGCTGGGGCGACTCCAGCTTGGGCAACGTGTTCACCGCCCGGGTCATGCAGGGCCGGATCCAGGGCCACGCCGCCGTGAAGCCCGACACCGAGATGATGCAGCACCTGGCCCATTGGTACGAGCGCCAAGCCGAGTCGGGCACGCCGGTGGGCTTTTTCCAGATCGGCGGCGGCATCGCCGGCGACTTCGCCGTGTGCGTGGTACCCATGCTCATCCAGGATCTGCACCGCCAGGTTCCCTACTGGGCCTATTTCGCCCAAATTGGCGATTCCACCACCTCCTACGGTTCCTACTCCGGAGCCGTGCCGAACGAGAAGATCACCTGGGGCAAACTCGATGTCCATACGCCGCGGTTCATGATCAACTCCGACGCCTCCATCGTCGCCCCCCTAATCTTCGGCTACGTGCTGGGGTGGTGAAGCGGGCGGCCGTTTGGCGGCGCAATTGCGCGGGATAGGCTTCCAGCCTGTCAGCGCAATCAGGGGGTATTCCGGCTGAAGCCGGTACTCCAACCGCTCGAACCGTGCCAAACGCGGAACTGGCCGCCTGATGTCAACCCGGAAACTGCGGGCGGTCGGGGATGTCGGTCCACTCGGCGCCGTCGGCCTGGAACGCCGCTTGGACCGAGGGACGCATCAGCACGATGATCGTGAACACGCCGAGAGCCGTGCCGAGCGGCACCATGATGCACTCGATTCCAGCGACCACGAGGCAGAACAGATGACGCCGGCGCTTCGCCAGCATCCGCCCGGCGGCCAGGATGAATGCCGCCATAACCCAACCGGAAAGGATGAAAAACGTGCCCGCGATGACGAAAATCCACCCGAGCATGGCCGGTGGCGGCTCGCCGGGGCCCATCTCTCCGTTGCTCGTTCCGAGAACAATAAACACCACGCCCATGATGACGTGCAGGATGGGGAACAGGGAAAACAGCGCCACGATGCCGGCGAACACGTAATGAAAGATGGTCAGGAGGTCGAGGTGTTCTTCGTCGCGGTTCATGTTCGTGCTCCTTCCGCTCAGGCACCGGCGAGCAAGACGTCGATTGCCGAGCGACGCCCAGCATACTTGGTACCATCTGCCGTGTCAATTGCCCGCTCCCAAGTTCAAGGGACCACTCATGCCGGTCAGCGTGCCCGGTTCGCGAGCCGAGATTGGCGGAGTAAGCTGCCTTTCCCCCGTGCAGCGCTGAGAGCCGCGGGGGTTTAGCCCACAACAGGTGCCCGGCCACCAGCCCCCACTTTGGCATTCGGTGCGAGTTTGCTACAATGCGGGGAACAGGTGCCGTCATTTCGACTTCATCTTGGCAGCCTCCGGTATTCGATATGGTGCATTCCGACGCGACACTTAGCCCGAATCGGCCCCTGCCTGCGATCGACGACTTCTGCAAGCGGCACGCTTCCTTGATGCCCGTCGCCACGGGCATCCTATGGCACGCCGTCCATGCCGAAGCGCCGGCGGTTCTCTGGGAGTCAACGCTGCCGCGGGTGGCTGGGGCCGCCCGGGCCGAAGCGGCGGTGGTGGTTGCCGCCGCCGAGGGCGCTTGGCAACGAACGGCCGCCTCCGGCGACCCCGGCGACCTGCCCTGGGACCTGTTCGCCGAGGTGCTCGACGCCGAAAAAGGAGCAATCGCCGGCGCCTGGACGGCCGTGCCGCTCGACCCACGTGCCGCCGGCGGGCAGGTACTGGCCGTCCACTCGGCCCGGTCCGCCGACGGCGAGCACGCCTTGGCCACCATTGCCGCCCTGGCCCCCGTGCTGCACGACGCGCTGGCGGCGATCCGGCAGCGAGCGGCCGGTCGAAGCCGCATTCGGCGGCTCGAAGCCGTGCTCGAAATCGCCAATCAGTGGAACCGGACCCGCGAATTGGGCCCGCTGCTGGAGCAAATGGCCCAAGCTGCCACGAAGCTCTTCGGAGCGGAGCGGGCGAGCATCTTCCTTTGGGATCGCTCCAGCGGGGAACTGGTCGGCCGGCCGGCCCTTGGTGTCGAGGATGGCGAGCTGCGCGTGCCCGACGACCGCGGCGTGGTCGGACGCGTGCTGCAAACCGGTCGCTCGTTGCGGGTCGACGCCGCGCGCGAGCCCGCTGCCGTCGACCGCCAGGTCGATGAGCGAACCGGCTTCCGAACACGCACGCTGTTGGCCGTTCCCCTGCGAAACTCCCGGGGCGACATGCTCGGCGTGTTTGAGCTGTTGAACAAGCGATCGGGCAGCTTCACGGCCGACGACGAGGCGGGCCTGACCGAGTTGGCCGCCCACGCCGCCATCGCCCTGGAAAACACCCGCGACCGCGAACAACTCCTGCTGGCCAACCGGCAGATGACCGAGCAGGCGGCGGCCGACGTGCAGTTCATCGGCCGCAGCCCGGCCATCGACGCGCTGCGCTCGATCATCGCCCGCGTAGCCGACACCGACCTGGCCGTCCTGATCCTGGGCGAAAACGGCACCGGCAAGGAGGTGGCCGCGCGGTCCATCCATTTCGGCAGCCGCCGCCGCCGTCAGCCGTTCATCGCCGTCAACTGCGCGGCCATTCCCGACCAGTTGGCCGAGAGCGAGTTGTTCGGGCACGAGAAAGGTGCTTTTACCGATGCCCACGAAGCCCGGGCCGGCAAGTTCGAACTGGCCAGCGGCGGCACCCTGCTGCTCGACGAAATTGGCGAGCTGAGCCTCAGTGGCC